>JANOTW010000399.1:0-4981 GCA_031416575.1 Ferruginibacter sp. | reverse complement strand
CACAGTATAATGCTGAATTTTCCTTCGCAAAGTAGGGAAAACAATTAGCCAGGCTATACAAAACTACTTTATACCTAAAAGGATCGTAATAATCCCTAATCAATCGCATGCCGGGCAACTTTTCCACGTTGTATTTGCGAAACATCATCCGATTTTATTTTGGTACTCTCATACAGAATATCATTGGGGATATTTTCCCACTTAATAATTACAAATGCAATATGTTATAAGCAATATTTGTGGTTCTATCGTAAGGTTACCCTAGGTTTAGGGTCGAAAAAACTTTTACACCACGGATATTTATCTAAAACTAATATGAGTTATTTTTAACTAATCCCACATTTTTTTAAAGGTTTCACCAAATAATTGTTACTAAACTCATATAAATTTGACGAAAAACGGCAATTTTTGTAAATTAAAACCATTAATTAAAACTTTTTTAGTAAAATGTATCCCTTATATTTGCATTATAAATTTTACCAAAAACTTAACTATCATGAGAAAAATTGTATTTCTGTTAATCACAATTATTTTTTTCTCGCTATTTGTTGTAGCACAGGAAAAAATAATTACCGGTAAGGTATCAGACGCTAACGGAGGCCCGGTTCCAAATGCATCGATCCGTATTAAAAATCAAAAGGGTGGTACCACCGCTGATTTTGAAGGATCCTTCAAAATCAATGCTGCTGCAAATTCCACTCTTTTAATAAGCGCTATAGGCTTTCAATCCAAAGAAGTAAACACCCGCGGTGAAAATTCTTTTACGATCGTTTTAGCGGTTGATAATGTAGCTTTAAGCGAAGTGGTTGTAACAGGTACGGGTGTTGCAACAAGCAAAAGGAAATTAGGTATTTCCGTTGAGTCAATTACAGCGGATAAATTGCCGCCAGCCCCTACAGCTTCCATTGATCAGGCGCTGGTAGGCAAAATTGCCGGCGCCCAGATCAGTAGTACCAATGGTTCTCCCGGCAGGCCCGTCAACATTTTATTACGTGGTATCAACACCATTAACAGGGGTACTTCGCCAATGATTTTGATGGATGGCCTTGAAGTAAGGGCGACCGATCTGAATTCCCTCGACTTAAGCGGTATTGAACGTATTGAAGTAGTACAAGGCGCTGCGGCCGCTACCATCTATGGTGCTCAAGGTGCAAACGGGGTAATTCAATTGTTTTCCAAAAAAGGGAAAGCAGGAAAAATAAGAATTGATGTTTCCTCCAATATTTCCAGTAACACCATGTTGAATAACGGGAATGTACACAAAGCAAATTTGCATCCTTTTGCAACCAATGCAAACGGCGAGGTAATTGGTTCATCCGGAAACCTGATAGCGCTTGACCCCGCTATTAGCGTTTACAGGGAAAACGTTCAGGTGAACCTTGTAAACCCGGTTACCACTACCAGTAAGCCGTATGATAAAAACCTTCAGTATTACGACCATTATAAAATGTTTTTTCAAAATGCTTATACCTTAAACAATTCAATAAACATTTCAGGGGCGAGCGATAAAATGGATTTTAGCATTGCCGCTTCTGATAACAGGCAAACCAGCACGTTCAAGAATAACGGTAAATTTTCACGTACCAACCTACTCGCAAATTTTGGTGTTACACTGGCCAAAAATTTAAAGTTCAGAAGTATCAGCCAACTGGTAAGCACTAAAAATTCATTAAACGATTTGACAGGAAGGGGTATCATGTTTGCCCTCAATAACTCAAGGCCATTCGCCAACTATGATTATCAAATGCCTAATGGCGATTATGGTTATTATTTTGGGGATGCAACAGGGGTCAATGGGTATAATCCCAATTACAGGACCCAATACTCCAGTAACCTGGATCAAAAAATTGATATTGTACAAAACTTTAACCTGAATTACAAGCCTTCCCGGTTTATAGAACTGGATGTTAAGTATGGTTTAAACTATCAGACACAGGATGTGAAATACGATGTGAAGCCACAGGATGACAATGCAAGCGCCAAATTTTGGGGCACAAGATGGTGGACCGGTTTTTATGCCCCCACACCTTCTCTGGGCACTTCGGGTTCTATTGACAATTTCAGGTACAGGACCACCTTCCAAAACTTTATCAGCTCCGCTACCATCAATACGGATTTTAAAGAAGATTTCAATATAAATATCCCCATAAAAACCACCACGCTTTTAGCATTTGATTACCGTAAAAATTTATTTCAACAGTATATTACCTGGGGTGCCGACGCTCCTTTTTATACTCCATATACAGCCAGCCAAATGGTAACTTACCGGGTTCAGTCTGATTATAACGAACCTTTTGTTACTTATGGTTTTCTGGCAAACCAGCGTATTGAATTTGGTGAAATTGGGGGTATTTCCGGAGGTGTTAGAAGCGATTATTCTTCGGCATTTGGCGGCGGTTCAAAACCCTTTACATTCCCCCGCGGCGACGCATACATCAGGCTTTCATCTTTTAATTTTTGGAAAGATGGCAAACTCGGTTCCGCTGTTTCAGAATTTAAAATAAGAGCTGCTTATGGTAAAGCTGGTATCCAGCCAAGGCCTTTTGACCGTTACCTGGTTTTGAATACCGTTAACTTAGGTTCTAATGTTGGGTTTACATTTCCAACAAATACACCCAATCCTGATCTTGAAGTAGAAGTTTCAAAAGAACTTGAAGTGGGAACAGATATTGCATTTAAGGGATTTAAGGGTAATTGGTTTAGTGGCATTAATTTTTCCGCTACTTACTGGAACCGCACCACCGACAACGCTATTTATGATGTTGATGCTGCGCCCAGTTCAGGCACTGGTACTACAAAGGATAATGCATTTGGAATAGCATCCAGTGGATTTCAGGCATCTGTTAACGCCACCATATTAAATAACAAAAATGTAAACTGGAGCTTTACAACAAATTTCAGCCAGCAGACTTCAAAAATAACTTCTGTTAAAGGCGGAACTGAAATAGTGGTGATATCCAATGCTGGCAGCAGCAATTATGTATTGAAAGCCGGAGAAAAAATAGGCCAGTTATATGGAAACCTATTGTTGAATTCAATTGAGCAAACAGGCCCTGATGGTAACCCTTACATTGCTAAAAGTTTGCAAGGCAATTATACCTTGGCCAGTAATGGATGGGTGGTTGATAAATTAACAAAACAACCCTATGTAACGCCTGGTAAAGTAAGCTTTGGGGATCCCAACCCCAAGTTTAATATGTCATTTATAAATGGGGTAACTATTAAAAGTAATCTCAGTATCAACATGCAGTGGGACTGGGTATATGGAAGCCACATTTATAATCAAACAAGGCAATGGATGTACAGGGATGGTATCCATGGGGATTATGCCAAACCAATAACCATTGATGGACAGACCGGCGCTTACACTGCATTTTACAGAGGCGTATATGCCCAGGTGCAGGCAAATGGAACCAGAAATTACTTTTATGAAGACGCTTCTTTTTTCAGGCTTCGTAACCTTTCCATTGCATACGATTTTGCGAAATTAATCAGGATTCCTGCTTTCCAACGGTTACAACTGGTTTTAATGGCCCGCAATATGTTCACTATTACTAAATATACCGGCTTTGACCCTGAAGTAAGTTCCGGAACGGCTAACTCCGCTTTCGACAGGGGAGTTGATCATAATACAATGCCTAATCTAAAGACTTACCAAATTGGGCTTAATCTTGGCTTCTAATCACTAAAAAATTCAGAAAATGAAAAAAATACAAATCATAATAATTGCAACAATACTCTTTAGCAGTATTGTTTCCTGCAAAAAACAATTAGAGGTAAAAAACCCCAATCAACCCACTCCCGAAAGCGCTATTACTGAATCTGGAATTATTGCCCTGGCCCAGGGTGGGATTTACAGAAACGGGTTCAGGGACCTGAAATATTCCGATGGTGTTTATGGCTTCTTTTGGTCGGGCGCTATTGGCTTTCATGAAATGATGGGCGATGCAATTCAGGTAGAGGCTGCCAATGCATTCATCAATCAGATCGGTTGCCCGGATAAAGTTACATTAGATAATGCCACAGTAGTACTTAACCCTAATTCGCCAAAAACACAATTGGCTTTAATCCGCAGCATCAATTTCAATAGTAACCAGGGACAAAATACCCTGTTTTACGAATGGGCATATATGTATTCCATGATAAATACCTGCAACAATATCCTGGGTTTAGTTGAAAAAGCCAATTTCGCGACAGAAGCAGCAACGAAAAAAGCAACTATTCAAACATGGGCTTATTGGTGGAAAGGTTTTGCTTATGCACGTATCGGATCAATTTATTATGCAGGGATTATCAATAATACAGCTAGTGCTACCAATTCAAATTATGTAACAAAGGAAGCCATTATAGCAGAATCAAACAAGCAACTTGATTTAGCGGCAACTACTTTGAATGCGGTAACGGTTGCGGTTGCATACAATGAGGTACTTGGTAAATTAATCCCGAGCTTTAACCAGGTAGGTAAAGGGGGTATTTTAACCACCGATATGTGGAAGAGAAATATTAATACGTTAAAAGCAAGGAACATTCTTGTAAATACACCGGTTGCAGGAATGTCTGCGGCCCAATGGGCATCAATACTTTCTTTAACAAACAATGGTGTACTGGCTGCTGACAGGGTATTTACAGGAAGGTCAAATACTGCGGGAGATTTTCTTTCCCCCACATCGGGTACTGTTGCTGCAAAAGTTCAAAATGCTTTGGCCGGAGGTAATACTTATAAATTAAGTGAACGTTTGGTTCAGGAATTTAAAGCAGGGGATAAGCGCCTTCAAAATAATATCGCTCAAACAACTACCTGGATTGGTAATGGCGACAGGGGCCAGGTGTTTAATACCCGTTTCAGATTAATTGATAAAGGCCTGGGCCTTGCAGGCGTAAAGGTTTATACAAATACTACTGCTGGCGCAGAAGAACTTTTCCTTGCCGGCAGTTATGACGAAAACGACCTGATGAAAGCTGAAGCATTAATCAATACAGG
>JANOTW010000398.1:0-6191 GCA_031416575.1 Ferruginibacter sp. | reverse complement strand
GCTGAGCAGATAGTGGAAGTTGAAAAAGCTGGTGAGTTGCAATTATACTCTTCAGTTGAATGGGTAACTATAACAAATGGTGTGGCTGTGCCGAAGATGGATTTACCAATACAGGGGGGGCATTGCCCAAATATTCCTGGTATAATAATAGGCGAAATCAATTGATCAATAAAATATAAAAAACAATATAAATAACAGATGAAAATACAGACGGTTAAAACAAAGTTATACCAATGGCAGGGGCCAGTTAAAACTGGCGATACCATTTTTGCAACTCCGGTTAGTATGTTGCCATTTCAGTATGACCCACAAGCACCCTATCGCTTTTTTAGCTGGCTTGTAGTTGAAATTGAAACTGATGAAGGGCATATAGGTATAGGTAACGCGGGTTTATGTCCTGATGTAACCAAACTAATTATAGATTCCAAATTAAAATCGGTTCTAATAAATGAGAACCCTTTAAATACTGAATACCTGTTTGAAAAAATGTTTCGGTCATCTATAGCTTATGGTAGAAAAGGAGCTGTACTGGCTGCGATAAGCGCCCTTGATATTGCCTTGTGGGATATTAAAGGTAAAGTAATGAACCAACCTGTATTCATGTTGCTTGGGGGCAGAACTAAAGCTGCTATACCAACCTATTACAGCCGCCTTTATACCCGAAACCTGGAGAACCTGCAAAAAGAAGCTGCGCATTATAAAGCCGAAGGTTTTACTGGTATGAAACTTCGTTGTGGCTATCCGCTAACAGATGGTTTGCCAGGTATGAAAAAGAATATTGAAATGGTAAAAGTAGTACGGGAAACAGTAGGTGATGATGTGGAGATTATGTTGGAAGCCTATATGGGTTTTAATTATTCTTATGCCAGCCGGTTTCTTAAAGCGCTTGAACCATATAATTTACGTTGGGTAGAAGAACTATTGCTACCTGATGAAATACACAATTTCGCGAAGTTGAAGCAAAATACGGATATACCTCTTTCGGGTGGCGAACATGAATATACCCGCTATGGGTTCCATGATCTGATACAGGCAAAAGCCCTTGACATTTTCCAGTTTGATACTAATAGGGTAGGAGGCTTCACGGAGGCCCAGAAGATATGCAATATGGCGCTCAATCATGGTGTAGAAGTTATCCCCCATGGTGGACAAATGCATAACCTGCATGTTGTAATGAGTTCTTTCGCTTCACCAATGGCCGAGTATTTTCCGCAAACAGAGATCGAAGTAGGAAACGAAATGTTCTGGTACATTTTTGATGGTGAAGTGATTGCCGAAAATGGTATGCTTCAGTTAGATGATAATAAACCTGGGGTAGGGTTAACTTTAAAAACCGAAAATCTTGAACATTTCAAAATCATTGAATAAAACAAATAAGACATTCATGGAACACAGCATATTAGAACAATTTAAATTATCCGGCAGGGTTGCTTTAATAATTGGAGGTAACCGGGGATTGGGTTTGGCAATGGCTAAAGCGCTTGCAGAAGCAGGCGCAAGCATAATAATTGCAGCACGCGATGAAAAAACAAATCAGGAATCCGGGATATTGATAAAATCAGTTTACGGGGTGGGTTGTATCAGCGTTAAATGTGATGTTACATCAGAAGAAAGTATAAAAAATGCAGTTACAACTACGGTTAAGCAATTTGGAAAAATAGATATCCTCATTAATTCCGCAGGTATAAATATAAGGGGTAGAATTGAAGATCTGTCGCTGGAAGATTTTAATAGGGTACAGCAGATAAATGTAACCGGCTCATGGTTAGCTTGCCGGGAAGTGGTGCCGCTTATGAAAAAGAATGGCTATGGCCGAATTATTAATATTGGGTCAATGCTTTCCTTAACTGCTATCCCTGAACGTACCCCTTATGCAACCAGCAAAGGTGCCATATTGCAATTAACACGGTCCCTTGCTTCTGAATTGGCAAGAGATGGTGTAAATGTCAATGCCATTCTACCGGGCCCGTTTGCAACAGAGTTAAATCTGCCGCTTACCAGCGATCCGGAAAAATATCAGGCATTTATTGCAAAAATACCTATGGGAAGATGGGGGGATTTACACGAGATCGGAGGAATAGCCTTATATCTTTCAAGCCCAGCTTCCAGTTATGTTACAGGTGCGGCATTTTCTATTGATGGTGGATGGGTAATGCAATAAAATATCAATAAAAACATAAAAATAAATATACATAAGATGATTGCGGAAACAACAAGGCTGGTCCAGCTTACCCATAATCAGTTTGGCAGGCGTATAGCGCTGGTAAAAGAACCGGAACTGGTACTTATGGATAAATTTAAATCTGTCTATGAACTTTCTCTTGAAGCCATCCAGTCGGGGATAAAAATCAAAGCGCTTATACAGTCACTCTTATCACACGAAACACTGGATTATACATCCGTTTACGAAGGGAAAAGCCAATGGAAATTGCTCCCGTCCTTCGATCACCCTGAAAGTCCTTTTGCCTGTATGGTTTCCGGTACCGGGCTTACTCATAAAAACAGTGCGCTAAACAGACAAATGATGCACCAGTCTACAGAAAATAAACCAACCGACAGTATGCAAATGTACCAATGGGGAGTGGACGGTGGTTCGCCTGCAAAGGGGGAAATTGGTATTCAGCCGGAGTGGTTTTACAAAGGCAACGGGTCTATCCTTAAAGCGCACGGCCAGCCGCTTGAAGTTCCACCTTATGCAAACGATGGCGGCGAAGAACCAGAACTTGCAGGTATTTATATAGTTGACAGGACCGGCAAACCATGGAGAATTGGTTTGAGCGCTGGAAATGAATTTTCTGATCATGTGATGGAGAAAAAAAACTATCTGTACCTGGCGCCTTCTAAACTTAGGGATTGCGCTATAGGCCCGGAAATAATTATAGATGCTGATTTTGACGAATATAATGGTACAGTGAGTATTTTAAGAAATGGCGACTTGGTTTGGAGTGCGGACATAAAAACGGGGGAAAACAACATGTCGCATAATTTAGCAAACCTGGAATACCATCATTTTAAATATGCTTCTCACCGGGTTCCTTTACAGGCACATGTTCATTTTTTTGGGGCGGATGCCTTCAGCTTTGGCAATCAGGTACATTTACAGCAAGGCGATGTAATGAACGTGGAATGGCAGGGGTTGGGCAGAACATTGAAAAATCCATTGCAGTTGTCAAATGAGAAAGAAAGAATAGTACCAGTAACATCAATTTCATAGATTATGAAGTAAAACAGCATACGCTGCCGGTTGCGATTTCGTGCTAACCACAATTACTAAAGCCAGTATATAAACATCAACCAAATTATAAGCCATGAAACAGGTAGTAGGACCGGGCGCTTTTGATCTTTATGTTGGAAGCTCATCTGAGGATATTCGGTTAACAACACAGCTTAACGTTATAAAAGGTAAATAACCTCAGATATGGAAATTGCACATAGTATTTTAAATAATGACAAACCATCGAAAATGCGATGGGTAATGATAACCATGGCTTTCCTGGCTACCTTGATCAATTATGTTCACCGCTTGTCATTTACCTATTTAAGTGCTGATGGTGATTTAAGAAAAATGATACCTGATAGTGCGTTTGGTGATATTGCCGCCGCTTTTTTCATAGCCTACATGATATCCAATGCATTTTCTGGTTATGTAATAGATAAATTAGGGACCAGGATAGGCTACTCATTGTGTATGGCATTCTGGACCACGGCAGGCCTTTTTCACGCATTCGTTGTTACTCCTTTTCAATTCGGGATAGCCCGGTTTTTTTTAGGGATCGGCGAAGCTGGTAACTGGCCCGCTGCACTTAAGCTAACCAGCGAATGGTTCCCTCCGCATGAGCGGTCAACGGCTTCCGGCATTTTTAACAGTGGTTCTGCCCTGGGGGTAATAATTGTTCCCCCATTGGTAGCCTACCTGGGAACGACGTATGGCTGGCAGGCTACCTTTATTATTTTAGCTATTTTCGGATATTTGTGGTTAGTGGTATTCTGGTTTGTTTATTACACTCCAAAGCAATCTTTAAAAGCTTCTAAAGCCAGGATTATTCCTCCCGGCATGCTATTTAAAACCCGTTTTGTTTCCATGTTCGCACTTTCCAAATTCTTCCTGGATCCGGTATGGTATTTTGTTACCTTTTGGATAGGCAGATACTTAGTGGATGTGCATCATTTGAGTTTAACACAGATTGGGCTTTATGCCATACTTCCGTTCGTTATTGCAGATGTGGGCAATATAGCCGGAGGGTATTTTACCCAGTATATTATTAAACAGGGTGTACAGATCCATAAAGCCAGGAAACTGGCAGTGTGTATATCGGCAGGTATTATGGCTGCGCCGCTTTTAGCCGCACCGTTTTTTATTACTTCACCTGTTTCCGCCCTTATAGTTTTTGGTATCACAGGGTTTGGTTATACTTCATATACAGCCAACTCACTGGCATGCCCGGCAGATATAGTTCCTGCAAGTGCAACAGCTACGGTTTGGGGGCTTGGATGTATTGGTACAGGGCTTGGTGGAGCGCTTTTCAATTTTCTTTCCGGCCGGACTTTAAAATTGGTTACAGCTACACAAGATTATACCTCTGGTTATAATTTATTATTTTTCGGTTACGGGGCACTTGCTTTAATCGGGCTATTGGTAGTAATATTTTTAATAGGCCCGTTCACTAAAAATGAAGAGTTACATGCCTATGTAGCAGCAGAATAGATAAGGTAAATTAGCAGGTACAGGCGTTTGGATCGCACTGATGCTGTTGTTGAAATTATAACTGACAACCAATAAAAAATGACTGCAAATTTTTAGGGTCAGGCTCCCCTCTCCTCGGAGAGGGCCTGTCCGGGTTTTCGGGAGGTTGGGGGTGAGGTCAAAACGCAGGGTTAAGCAGACCAGGATTTAATAACTGCCAACCATTAATTTGTAAAAAAGTATATACTGCTTTTGTTGCGCCGCCAGAGCAGGATGAATTTGGTATGCAACCGCAAAAAATAAATATCTGCAATAAAAGTCTAAATTAGCTATGTCTTGAAAAATGGGGAGGCTTCACTTTTATTTCTATGGTTTTTGATAAAATTTGTAAATAAACAGACATTTTAAATCAATTGCACACTTTAATCAAAAAGTAATTTTGTACAACAATTTAAATTTATGATGATACCAAACTGGCAAGGCGTTTACCCCGCATTGCTTACCCCGTTTACAAAAGACGATACGATTGATCTTGAAATGTTTAAACTAAATCTGAACGTTCAGTTAGAGGCTGGAATTGATGGTGTAGTGGTGGGCGGTTCTTTGGGAGAAGCAAGCACTTTGCTTAACGGCGAAAAATGGGAACTGCTTCGTTATTGTAAACAGATAATGTGCAGGCCGGTGCCTGTCATTGTAAATATTGCAGAGCAATCAACGAAAATAGCCATCGGCTTGGCAAAGGATGCAGAGGCGAATGGTGCCGATGGATTAATGGTACTGCCTCCAATGCGCTACAAAGCAGATGATAGGGAAACGGTGGAATTTTTTAAAGCCATTGCGGGTAATACCTCTTTGCCCATGATGATCTACAATAATCCCTGCGATTATAAGATCGAAGTAACGCTTGATATGTTTGACCAACTGGCTAAAATTCCTACTATCCAGTCAGTAAAAGAATCAACCAGGGATGTATCCAATATAACCCGTATGAATAATCGTTTTGGTGACCGCTTTAAAATTCTTTGTGGGGTAGATACCCTTGCATTGGAAGAACTGGCATTGGGCGCAGATGGTTGGGTTGGTGGCCTGGTAAATGCTTTCCCCACGGAGACCGTAGCAATTTATCAATTGATGAAAGCAGGCAGGCATAAAGAGGCATTGGCAATTTACCGTTGGTTCCTCCCGTTGCTCGAACTGGATATTCATCCAAAACTGGTGCAATACATCAAGCTGGCCGCTACTCAAACCGGTATCAGTACGGAATATGTAAGGGCGCCAAGGTTATTACTGGAAGGAAACGAGCGGATATCCGTATTGAAGGTCATTGAAGATGCCTTGGCAACAAGGCCGGACTTGCCTGATTATTTACACCTCATAAATACACAACATGCTGAAAGGGCATAACCTGGTTGGTCAAACCGAAAGTGCGGAAGGCGATCAATTTTTACAGGCATTCAGTACTGTTAGACAGGATTTTTTGCCGGAAAATTTTTGAAGAAATAATAGC
>JANOTW010000397.1:0-4521 GCA_031416575.1 Ferruginibacter sp. | reverse complement strand
TTGATGATGATGGTTGGGCAAAGAAAGCGCTTGCTTACCTACCTTAGCAAACATAATTTGACAGGCTACAGAGCCTTAATCGAAAAATTAGGCCTTCGCAAATAAGCTATTCCCCATGTTTAAATAATTTAATTCCCAACTATCCTTTTAGCAGTTGGGATTTCTTTTTTATTTACACAAATTTATTTATGGTGAATAATGCACACCTTTCAAAAATTTAAATAACAAATATGAGTTTTAATATTAAATCGGAAACCTTTGATATAGGTGGTGGCCGGATGGTTACCATCGAAACAGGGAAGATGGCCCGCCAGGCTGATGGAGCCGTAACAGTGCGCCAGGGTAATTGTATTTTACTGGCTACAGTTGTTGCCAATAAAGAACCAAGGGAAGGACAAAGTTTTTTTCCTTTATCAGTAGATTACCAGGAGAAATTTTCATCTGCAGGACGTGTGCCAGGTTCATTTTTTAAGCGGGAAGCACGATTGAATGATTACGAAATATTAACCAGCCGTTTAATAGACCGGGCATTACGCCCATTATTTCCGGAAGACTATTTGTGTGATGTGCAGGTATTGATCAGTTTATTATCAAGTGATGCGGAAGTAATGCCCGATGCCCTTGCTTGCCTGGCAGCCTCCGCGGCTTTGGCGGTATCTGATATTCCCATCGGGGAAATCATTTCTGAAGTACGTATCGGAAGAAAAAATGGCCAGTTCATCGTCAACCCTTCCCGTACTGAATTAACTGAATGCGATCTCGAGTTTATAATCGCCGCTACCGAAAATAATATCATGATGGTAGAAGGTGAAGCGAAAGAGTGCCAGGAAGAAGACCTGGTAAAAGCAATAGAACTGGGCCATGAAGCCATTAAAATTCAGATCAGGGCACAGCAGGGTTTGAGGAACCAGGTTGGAGGCGCCGCAAAAAGAGAATATACCAAACCTTACCGCAGCGAAGAGCTGAACGAAAAAATTATCGCTTTCGGAAAAGATAAAATGTATGCGATCGCTTCGGCTGCATCAGCAAAACATGAGAGAAGTGAAGCATTCTCCGCATTGCACAAAGAAGTAAAAGAATTTTTAGGTGAGGAATTACCTTCAGAAGACAAGGCATTGATAGGCCACTATGTGGGGGAATTGCAATACAACGTAGTAAGGGACATGATCCTGCACGATAGAAAGCGTTTGGATGGAAGGGGCACGGAAGACATTCGCCAACTGTCAATGGAAATCAATATTTTACCAACTCCGCACGGCTCTTCATTATTTACAAGAGGCGAAACCCAATCACTTACCACCGTTACTTTCGGTACACCATTGGATGAGTTGCTGGTAGAAAGCGCCCACAAATCCGATTACACTAAATTTATTTTACATTATAATTTCCCTCCATTCTCTACAGGCGAAGTGAAAATGATGAGAGGAGTTGGCCGCAGGGAAGTAGGGCATGGCAACCTGGCAATGCGTTCATTAAAGAAAATGATGCCCGGCCCTGAATATCCTTATACGGTAAGAATTGTAAGTGATATCCTGGAAAGCAATGGATCATCATCAATGGCTACTGTTTGTGCCGGTTCACTGGCATTGATGGATGCAGGCGTGCCTGTTAAAAAGCATGTAAGCGGCGTGGCGATGGGCCTTATAAAAAAAGATGATCAGTTTGCGGTATTGACCGATATTCTGGGAGATGAAGATTATTTGGGGGATATGGATTTTAAAGTAACGGGTACCCGTGATGGTATTTGTGGTGTGCAGATGGATATCAAAGTGGACGGTTTAAGTATGGATATTATGCGCCAGGCTTTGGAGCAGGCCCGTAAAGGCCGTTTGCATATCCTGGATGCAATGTATGCGTGTATGCCTAAGCACAGGGATGATGTGAAACCACATGCACCAAGAATGGTTAAATTAACCATTGATAAAGAATACATCGGCGCTGTAATAGGGCCCGGTGGTAAAGTGATACAGGAAATACAAAGGGAAACCGGCGCTACCGTAAATATTGAAGAAGTTAACAATGTAGGTGAAGTAAGTGTTTTCTCGGCGTCTAAAGAAAGCCTGGACAAGGCGGTTAACTGGATCAGGGGTTTGGTAGCAGTACCCGTTGTAGGTGATACCTATGAGGGCACGGTTAAAAGCATTAAAGAATTTGGCGCTTTCGTGGAATTTTTACCAAAGAAAGAAGGTTTATTACACATCAGTGAAATAAGCTGGAAACGTTTGGAAACAATGGAAGGCATTTTTAAGGAAGGCGATAGGGTGAAGGTGAAATTATTAGAAATTGATCAGCGTACAGGCAAGTTCAAATTAAGCCGCAAAGCACTGATGCCAAAGCCTGAAGCTCAATCAAGGCCATAGTTTTATAACATTAATTATTTACTCCGGGGATTTTTCTTCGGAGTTTTTTTATTCGGATTAATTTCAGGATCCCTGAGTTTTCGCAGTTTAAAGGGATGGCTTTGTATAATGTTGCCGAATGATACCGAAGTCACCGGCACAGGTCGGAACAGGCGGGGATTTCGCTTTTTATTTTGCCCACGCATAATATCTCTTAATAAACATTATTGCATTACTTTTCTTTACAACCATACTTTTAATTTTTGTCCGGGCAGAAGTATTTCAATTAAACATTGTTGCGTCGCCCTCTTGTACCGCATACCATTGGGGAGCTTTTATTATGTTATGTTTAGGCAAACTAATGATCATTATATTTAAACTCCTGCAAATACAGAAGCCGGTATTTCAAATAGGATGAGCTGCTTAATACTTATACTGTGCAAGGGATAAATTAGTGATATTTTATTTTGTTCAATAAAAAAACAAAACAGGTTACCCCCATCCACCCGATGAACCGGGACAGGCTTTCCCGAAAAATGCCGAAAGGTCGGCACAGGTCGGGATGTTCCAAAAGGGGGTAATTATTGTTAATTTAAAACGTAATTAAGGCTCCCCAATGGTATTAAGTACAAGTCCCGATTCAAGTGTAACATCGGGATGCCGACAAATACTGTCGGCAAGCGATGCAACGATGATGCCCATTGCTTCACTGCCAGGACAAAAAATCTTCTTCACATTTTTATCCCTTGCATAGTAAAATAAAAAATCGATAAACTCATGAATTACTTACAATTTGATTTTGAAATTGAAAGCCCCGGGCAGTCGGAAAAGCTGGTAGCTTTATTAGCCGAACAAGGGTTTGAAGGATTTGAAGAAGAAGAAGACAGCCTGAACGCTTTTATCCTGGAAAATAATTTTAATGAAGATGATTTCTCCCGGATTATTGATATGTTCGATACCGTCAGTTACACCAAAACAATCATGGAAAATATTAACTGGAACAAAAAATGGGAAGAAGATTTTAAACCTGTGATAGTAGAAGATTTTGTGGCAATAAGGGCAGGGTTTCATCACCCAATTAACTATGTAGCGCACGAAATTATTATTACACCCAAAATGAGTTTTGGAACCGGTCACCATGCCACCACCTACCTGATGATTAAGCAAATGCGGGAACTTGATTTTTTAGGGAAATCAGTATTGGATTTTGGAACAGGTACCGGTATATTGGCGATTTTAGCAAGTAAATTGGGAGCGGAAAAAATATTAGCCATTGATTACGATGAATGGAGCATTGCGAATACAAATGAAAATATAGTGCAAAATGGTTGTTCCAATATCAGGGTAGAGCAATCAGATAAAATAACTGATACGGAACAATTTGATATCATACTGGCCAATATCAATTTAAATGTTATCACATCCAATTTATCCTCCATTGTAATGTCCTCATTTGCAGGCGCTACAATATTATTAAGTGGATTTTTAAAAGAAAATGAAACGGATTTGGTTAAAATGCTGGAAGAAAGCGGCTTGCAATATTTAACAACCATGCAACGGGGTGACTGGATTGTAGTTATGGCAAAAAAGCCATAAAATGAAAAATATTGTAGATTAATTAAACGGTTCCGAAACCGAATATTAGGTATATTTGATTTCTCAACTCACTAAAAGAAACAATGAACGAACTACTATTAATAGTATTTGCCTATTTTATTGGATCTATTCCTACAGCTTTAATTATAAGCAAAAGTTTTTTCCATATTGACATTCGCGACTATGGAAGTGGAAACATGGGAGCTACTAATACTTTCCGGGTACTAGGATCCAAATATGGTACGGTTGTAATGATTTTCGATATTTTAAAAGGTATGGCTGCAGTTGCTTTGTACCTGTTATTACCACATTATCTCACGGATGAATGGGACAGGACCAATTTAATGGTTGGTCTTGGCCTTGCTGCGGTATTGGGGCATATATTTCCCATATTTGCTCAGTTCAGGGGGGGAAAGGGAGTAGCAACATTATTTGGAATGATTTTGACGGTTCAACCAGTAATCGCAATCAGTTGTGTTGGTGTTTTCTTATTGGTTTTATACCTTACCCGTTATGTTTCCTTAAGTTCCATATTAGCTGGTATCGCCTTACCCATTTGTGTACTTTGGATATGGAATGATGATGT
>JANOTW010000396.1:0-4988 GCA_031416575.1 Ferruginibacter sp. | reverse complement strand
TGAGTTATTGATAAATGGTGCAGGTTTGGCCAGGGGATATTTAAACCGCCCTGAATTAACCGCCGAAAAATTTGTAAAGGATCCCTTTAGTAAAGTGGAAGGCACAAGGATGTACCGCACTGGTGATCTTGGCCGTTGGTTAGCCGATGGCAATATAGAATACCTTGGCAGAATTGATGAGCAGGTAAAGATACGTGGGTACCGGATAGAGTTGGGAGAGATAGAAAGTGTATTGCAGGAATGTAATTTAGTGCGCCAAGCGGTGGTATTGGCAAAAGTGAATGAGGATGGCGGTAAGCGTTTGGTGGCTTATGTGGTACCGGTTGATATTTTTGATAAAGCCGCGATAAAATCGTACCTGTCAAACAGGCTGCCTGAATATATGATACCGTTGCAATGGGTGGAGCTGGAAAGCCTGCCATTGACAAACAATGGTAAGATAGACCGGAAGGCCCTGCCTGACCCGGATATAAGTGAACTGTTAAGCAACCAATATGTGGCGCCGCGTAATGAAGCGGAAGAGAAACTGGCGGCTGTCTGGAAAGAGCTGCTGCATGTGGAACGGGTAGGCATACACGATAATTTTTTCGAGTTGGGCGGCGATTCCATTTTGACCATACAGGTAGTAAGCAGGGCCAGGCGTTTAGGATTTAACCTACAGCCAAAAGACTTGTTTATTCATCAAACAATCGGCAGGTTATCTGCCGCAATAGTAGAACGGTCCGGTGCAAACGTTGTGGGCGAGCAGGGTATTTTAACTGGGTTGAGTGGTTTACTGCCTATACAGCAATGGTGGCTTGAAATGGATCAGGCCGAAATAGCACATTTTAACCAGAGCGTATTATTAGGCCTTGATAAAGTTATCACGGCATCCGAATTGGGTCAGGCTATTGAGCAGTTGATGGAGCATCATGATGCGCTTCGGTTTAAGTATTATCAGCAGGATAATAAATGGCAGCAGGAATACGGCACTTATATAGGCGAAGTAATTACCGAAGACCTTCAATCAACACCACCTGGTTTACTTGGTTCAACAATTACTGAAACGGCATCTGCTCATCATAGAAGTTTGGATTTGGAAAAAGGGGAGTTGATACGGATAGCATTGATGCAAACCCCGGCTTCGGAAGCGGAAAACCGTTTATTAATAGTGATACATCATCTTGCCATAGATGGGGTATCGTGGAGGATATTACTGGAGGATTTGGAGTTGTTGCTAAGTGGTTTAAAAGAAGGTAAAAAAACCGGGCTTGGACACAAAAGCAGTTCATATCGTCAATGGTCCCACGCATTGGAGAGTTATGGCCGGAGCAGGAAATTATTATCACAAATTACCTGGTGGCAGCAGGCGGAAAAAAACTATCATGCTTTGCCGGTTGATAAGAATTATACTGACCTTGTAAAGGTTAAGGATATTGCCCAATATAGTATTCGCCTTGGTGTTGACCAAACCACTCGTTTATTACAGGAAGTACCCCGGGTTTACCATACAGAGATCAATGATATTTTATTGGCTGCCCTTGCTCGTACAATTGCTGAATGGAGTGAACAGGATACGGTAACGATCGGTTTGGAAGGACATGGCAGGGAAGACATCAATTCAGCAATAGATACCAGCCGGACTATTGGCTGGTTTACCAGCCTTTATCCTTGCCAGTTAGTAATGCCGGGCCTAAACAGCGAGGCTGATCTGATCAAATCCGTAAAGGAACAGTTGAGGCAGTTACCGGATAAAGGGCTCGGTTATGGAGTGCTTAAATATATCATTAAGGAAACATCCTTACAAGGCACTGAACCCTGGGATATCGTGTTTAATTATTTCGGCCAGTTGGATAATGTGGTACGGGAAAGTAAATGGCTATCGGGCGCAGGTGAATCCCCGGGAGCTGACCGGGGTAATGAAAATATTGTAAATGAAAAAATTTCGGTTAATAGTTCGGTACGTGCAGGCGAATTAATGCTCAGTTGGGGTTATAGCTGCAGGCACTATGATGAAGCAACAATAAGAAAACTATCGGGGGCTTATTTATCCAACCTGGAGAAATTGATTGCTCATTGTATGGAGCGGCAAAGAACGGGGGAGATATTTTTTACGCCATCAGATTATGGTCTTGGTTCAGAAATTACCTATGAGGAAATGGACCGCTTTTTATCGGAGCCCTATAATGGTAAGCAAAGGAGGGGTTCAATAGTAGGGTTATACCGTTTAAGTGGGTTGCAACAGGGCATGTTGTTTCATGGCTTATTTGATAAAGGTATCGGAGCATATATCGTGCAGTTTGGTTGCGATCTTTTTGGGGTAAACCTCCAAATACTTGAAAGGGGTTGGGCACATTTGATGAAACGCCATAGCATACTCCGAAGCGCATTTTATTTTAATGAATTTGGTGTGCCGGTCCAATGTGTTTATAAGGAGGCGACATTACCTTTAACGGTATTGGATTACCGTGCATTGAGTGAAGAAGAACAGGTGGCGTCCCTAAAAGAATTTGAAGAAGCGGATAGAAGCAAAGGCTTTGATTTTAAAGCGGCGCCCCTGATGCGCCTGGGATTATTCCAGCTTGGCGATGACCGGTACCGGATGGTCTGGACATCGCATCATATCTTGTTTGATGGTTGGTCAATGTCTATCCTGATGGAAGAATTCCTAAGTACTTATGAACTACTAAGGCAAGGTGGCGAAGCTGTTATCATGGAGGAAGACCTTTATGAGGACTATATCCGTTACCTGGAACGGAATGATAAGGAACAGGAAGAAAAATACTGGCGAAATTATCTGCGGGGCATTGAGCAAAATACGCTTCTGCCTTTTATTGGAACAACTGCGGGGCGAAACAAAGGGTTGGGGGATTACGCATCATTGTCGCTTTTGCTGGATGCTGTTATAACAACTAAAATACAAGTCTATGCACAGCGCCATCATCTAACAATCAATACAATAATGCAGGGCGTATGGGCGTTCCTGTTACATCGTTATACAGGAAATAAAAACATAGTGTATGGCGCCATTGTATCCGGTAGGCCCGGTGATCTGCCAGGTGTAGAGCAACGGGTTGGCATGTATATCAATACCTTGCCTTTGCATTCCATAATGAAGGAAGACCAGGGAATAGTAGCATGGTTGCAGGGCATCCAGGCAGAGCAGGTCAACTCCCGTCAATATCAATATACCCCGCTACACGTTGTACAGGGCTGGTCAGGTGTTAAAGGCGATTTGTTTGATACGATGCTGGCATTTGAAAATTATCCTGTTAGTAAAGTAATATCCTCAAAGCAATGGGCTTTGGAGGTAGGAAATGTGAAAATGCAGGAACAAACCAATTATCCGTTAAGTATAAATATTGGTAGCGCCGATCTAATCAATATTCTCTTTAGTTACAATACGTTGTTATTGGAAGAAGTATATGTGAATGAGATCAGGGGCCATTTTGAAAATGTATTGCTGCAGTTGATAGAAACAGAAGTTGGCGGAATCAATGATATAAGTTTGCTTACATCAGCAGCGCAACAGCGGTTGCTGGTTGATTTCAATAATACCAAAGTGGATTATCCAACTGATAAAACATTGGTGGACCTGTTTGAAGGGCAGGTGGCGAAAACACCGGATAGCATCGCAGTGGTTTTGGAAGAGCAACAGTTTACTTATAGGGAACTCAATGAGCGTAGTAACCAGTTTGGGCATTACCTGCGGGGCAAAGGCATTAAAGAGGAAACCCTGGTTCCAATTTGTTTGGATCGTTCATTAGAAATGATCGTTGGCATACTGGGTATTGTAAAGGCAGGCGGGGCCTATGTCCCAATTGATCCGGATTACCCCGAAGACCGTATCCGTTATATGCTGAAAGATACCGGCGCTGTAATAGCGGTATGCAACCAAAACTGCATTTCAAAATTGGCAATGGTAAATGGCCTTGACGTTATAGCAATAGATACGGAATGGCCGGTTATCAGTCAGCAGCCTTTATCAAATGTTCAAACCAATCTTACACCAAATAATCTGGCTTATGTGATTTATACTTCCGGTTCTACCGGTAAACCAAAGGGGGTTATGAATGAACATGCAGGTATAGTCAACCGTTTATTGTGGGCACAGGATTATTATGGATTAACCAGCAAAGATGCAGTTTTGCAGAAAACTACTTTTTGTTTTGATGTATCGGTATGGGAGCTTTTCTGGCCCTTGTTGGTTGGATCAAGACTGGTATTTGCAAAACCCGAAGGGCATAAAGATGCGGATTACCTGAAACACATCATCGGTACACAAAATATTACCATGCTTCATTTTGTGCCATCAATGCTTGGGGCCTTTTTATCCGGCTTGCAACCGGGTGAATGCAAAGGTCTAAAGAAAGTGTTATGTAGTGGTGAAGCATTAAAGCAATCACAGGTAGCGTTATTTATAGAAAAATTGCCGGAGGTGGAATTACACAATTTATATGGTCCCACAGAAGCCGCGATAGATGTCACCTATTGGAGTTTATCCAATAAAAAAGAAGCGCCATTGGTGGTGCCAATCGGCAAGCCGGTTGCAAATACATCGATCTATATTTTGGATGCAGGGAATAGATTGGTGCCATTAGGGGTCATTGGTGAAATAAATATTGGGGGCGTTCAGGTTGCCCGTGGCTACCTGAACCGTCCTGAATTGTCAGCGGAAAAATTTGTGGGTGATCCTTTCAGGGCTGCAATGAAAATGTACCGCACGGGGGATCTTGGCCGCTGGTTACCTGATGGTAATATTGAGTATATGGGCAGGATGGATGAACAGGTAAAGATACGTGGCTATCGGATTGAGTTAGGCGAAATAGAGAATGTACTACAGCAAAGTTCACTCGTGGGCCAGTCTGTAGTGGTTGCAAAAGAGGATAAACAAGGCATAAATCGTCTTGTAGCCTACATTGTGGCGAATGGAAGTTTTGATAAAGAAGAAATTCAGGATTATTTAAATACAAAACTACCGGAATATATGGTGCCTGCTTTATGGGTAG
>JANOTW010000395.1:0-12368 GCA_031416575.1 Ferruginibacter sp. | reverse complement strand
GGAATTGGGCAAAGCTTACGAAGAAGTTGGATTTGTCGCAGTAAAGAATCATGGTGTATCCGATGAATTAATTGGTGACCTGTACAAATATGTTCAGGAATTCTTTTCATTGCCCCTCGAACAGAAAAGAAAATACGAGATTCCTGAACTTTCCGGTCAACGTGGATATACGAGTTTTGGTAAGGAACATGCCAAGGGTAGTGATGCACCGGATTTAAAAGAATTTTTCCAATACGGGCAAACGCCCCGTGATAATTATAAGCAAGAGGAATATCCCCCCAATGTATTGGTCATTGAAGTAGCTGGATTTAATAAAACTTTAGCTGAGGCCTACCGGGCTTTCGAGAAGTCTGGTACTGCTTTATTACAGGCCATTGCATTATATCTTGATTTGGATGAAAATTATTTTGATGAATATGTGTATAACGGGAATTCAATTTTACGTGCTATTCACTATCCTCCAATTACCCATGAACCTAAAAGCGCTATCCGTGCCGAGCAACATGAGGACATTAATTTAATTACACTATTAGTTGGTGCATCTGCCGATGGATTACAAATATTAACCAGGCAAAATGAATGGGTTGGTGTTACTTCACTACCTGAGCAAATAGTAGTAAATGTAGGTGACATGCTTCAGCGATTTACCAATAATAAGTTGCGAAGTACTACTCACCGTGTAGTAAATCCTGCAAAGGATTTGTGGCATACTTCCCGGTTCTCAATACCTTTCTTTCTTCATCCAAAATCGGCTATGAGCCTGCGTTGTTTAGATGGATGTGTAGATGAAGCGCACGAAAAGTTTTATGAAGATGCTACTGCGGGTGAATACCTGGATGAAAGATTAAGAGAAATAGGACTTAAAAAATAAGTAAGTTTTTATTTTTTTAAAAAGATAATTGATTTCAATTTAATTTGACAATTCAAACGCTATGTTTTTTTTAAGGGCACATTTGAATCCAATGAATTTTATGGTGATTTATTATATTCTTATTGTCACGAATTGATCTTAGTTCGCCATATATCATTTTTAAAAGCAGTTTTATTGCACAGTGTTACAGCTTTTGGCGGTCCTCAAGGTCATTTGGGAATGGTGATGAAAACATTTGTTGACAGGCGCAGGGATGTAACAAAAGAGGAGTTAATGGAGTATGTATCTTTTTGTCAAATGCTTCCGGGGGCATCTTCTACCCAGGTTCTTACCTTAATCGGATACAAAAGAGGCGGGTTACCACTGGCGGTATTAACTTTAATTATTTGGATATTACCTGCTTGCACATTAATGGGGGCTTTATCTTTTTTAGTTGGTAATATAGGTTCTGAAAATTTAACTACCAGTGTGTTTCAATTCATCCAACCGATGGCGATCGGTTTTTTGGCTTATGCAGGTATAAAGGCTTTTGGAATTTCTATTAACAATCCGATTACTCAAATTATAATGTTGGTTACTATGATGGTAACCTATTTGTTTTTTAAAACTCCATGGATTTTTCCTTTGTTAATTGTATTGGGGGGGGTAGCAACAAATTTTAGCAGCAGGCGAATTCCTGAAAAAGAAAAAATAAAACCAAGGCAAATACGGTGGACAAATATCTGGCTCTTTGTTCTTGTTTTTGTTATTGCAGGATTTTTGAGTGAAACTGCCCGTAAGCAGGATTGGCACTATAGAAAGGCTTACAACCTGTTTGAAAATTTTTATCGTTTTGGGAGTTTTGTGTTTGGGGGGGGTGATGTTTTAATTCCTATGATGTTAGATCAATATGTTGCCCGTCCAAGCGCACCGAAATTTATTGATTCAAAACAAAACATTATTAGAATAGAAAGAAGTGAATTGCTTACAGGAGCAGGAATTGTAAGGGCTATTCCAGGTCCTGTTTTTTCAATTGCGTCTTTTACAGGAGGCATTGCATTAAAGGAAGAAGGGAAGGTACAGCAATTGCTTGGATGTGTAATTGGTTCAGTAGCTATTTTTTTACCTAGCGCTTTATTAATCTTTTTCTTTTTTCCGGTATGGCAATATTTTAAAAAGTTTGTTGTTGTATATCGTGCGCTTGAAGGAATTAACGCTGTAGTAGTTGGATTTATGTGGGCCGCTACGCTTTATCTTCTAAAGGATGTGTCTATCACACATTTCAACATAGTCAGCATGTTTAATATAATCGTAATCGCTGGTACTATACTGGCGCTTCATTTTAGTAAAATACCTGCTCCATTTATTGTGGTTGTTTGCCTGTTGCTGGGTTTGATATTCTAAATTTTAAATCATTTTTTTAAAAGAGGACGGGGATTAAACAATCACTTGTAATACCCATTTCTTTCAATTTCCTCTTTCACAATATCAGGCACCAGATACCGGATGGATTTTCCTTGTTTGATTAACTCACGTATATGGGTAGACGATATTTGAAGCAGCGGTGCGTTTATTATATGAATATTTGCTTTTAACGCATTTTCAATTTTAAAATCCTGGCGCTCATAAATATAAAGCGCATGGTTTTTTATGATCACTTCATAATTTTTCCATTTGCTTAAATTATAAAAGCTGTCACTACCCATAATAATAGCGAATTGATGATGAGGGTATTTTTCTTTCAGGTAAGCAAGTGTATCAACTGTATAAGATGGTTTTGGTAACTGGAATTCAATATTTGAAGCTTTTAATTTAGTTTCTCCATCCACTGCTGATTGTACCAGGTGAAGCCTGTGATATTCATTTAATAAGGATGAAGAAGTTTTTAGTGGGTTATGGGGCGATACTATTAACCACACTTGCTGTAAATCCGTATTATTAATAACATGATTTGCGATAATGAGATGCCCGATATGAACCGGATTGAATGACCCAAAGTATAGACCTATTTTCATACAATAGTATTACGAATTAGATTACAGACTTAGTCTCTACTTCCTCTACCCAAATATTTTCGGCTTCATTCAGTCTTAAACTTAAATGATAACCTGCTACCAAAATTGAAATTGGGTCACCAAGAGGCGCTACCTGGTCAATAATAATTGTTTCTCCAGGTACACAACCCATTTCCATAAGTTTTAAAAAAATATCATCTTTTTCAAAATGTTTTACTAATACAGTTTTGCCTACACCAATTTCCGAAAGTCGCCTTACCATTTTTATTGTTTATTTTTTGCAAAGGTATCATTCAGTATTGTTTGATAATTTCGATTTAACAAAATAAACCATGGCAATTAAATTCTTTTATTACGGCACTTCTATAAAAATACCTAAACGTAAAAAACTCAAACAATTTATTAAAACTCTCTTTATAAGCGAGGGAACAAATCTTTTCTCTCTGACGTATATATTTTGTACTGATAAATATCTTTTATCTATCAATAGAGAGTTTCTGCATCATGATGATTACACCGATATTATTACATTCTGCCTTTCGGATTCACCTGATCCAGTAGCCGGTGAAATATATATTAGCGCACAGCGGGTTGCGGATAACGCAAATCAATTAGGTGTACCTAATAATAAGGAACTTCACAGGGTAATTTTTCATGGTGCATTGCATTTATGTGGTTATAAAGACAAAGCAAGAGGGGCTAAAAAGAAAATGACTTTGGCAGAGGAAAAATATTTAAAAATGTACTTCACGTAATGTTCCACGAATCACTGTTTCTGGATGAAACATCTTTATATTTTAAAAAGCAATGTTAAAAGCAGATAAATTGATATTGATTAATAGGTATAGGCGTTTAGGTCGCACTAATGCTATTCTTGAGTTTATAAGCAAATTTATCAAACCCTAAATTTACGACAACTGCTTTTGCTGAGTATAAGCTTTAAGTTCATTGTATAAGCCTATAAACACCTTTTATGTTAATAAAATATTGTCTAAATCTAAGATGCGACCTAAATGCCTAGGCCTGTTTATTAAATTATGACCTTTATTTACATTAAGTATAGTCCATCTAAAACATGTTCCACGAATCACAGTTTCTGGCTGAAACGTTTTTAACTTAGTCTTATGGAAAGAAAAAAATGGACAGCTAAGTCCGAAATAACTGACTCTCTCTTAAAATTCAGGGAAAAAAGAAAGTGGCAATTAGCACTCAGGCGGTATGTTTTAGAAAAAAACATAAGTGCCACTTATGCCTTTTATTTTGGTTTGGGCATTGAGCAGTTTAGAAAATGGATCGAAATACAATTTACAGAAGAACTTAATTGGGAAAACTTTGGTTCCGCATGGCAGTTTGATCATATAGTTCCTGTTGCTTATTTTGATTTTTCCATTGAGGACGACCTTATACTATGCTGGAATTTTATAAATATCAGGGTTGAAAGGATTGAACCAAATAAAAACAGGGGCAATCGTATTGATGTAATGGCTGTAAAGCCTTATTTTGAAGCGCTTTATGGTAAAACCGCCTATTCCCTTTGTTTAAAAATGATTGACAAAATCAGCAAAATAGAAGTTTCAAATATTGTTAGTGAACCAGCAATTGAAAGTTTTATTATAAACCACAAAGAACACCTTGAGATAGTTTCTTCATTCAACAAGGAGGAATTTAATGGCCTCAATATGGGTATGAGCCTTGACGACATTTTATTGGAAAGAGAAATCATAAAAAAATTTGGCTAAACAGCCTCTGTTTAATACTACACGGTACAGTACCTTTGCTCCAGAAATGTTCCATGAATATGATATAATAGTAGTAGGGGCCGGTCATGCAGGCTGTGAAGCCGCCGCTGCCGCCGCTAATATGGGTAGTAAAGTGCTACTCATTACCATGAATATGCAAACCATTGCCCAAATGAGTTGCAATCCTGCTATGGGAGGTATTGCAAAAGGGCAAATTGTACGTGAAATTGATGCAATGGGAGGGTATAGTGGTATAGTAACTGACCAAAGTATGATCCAGTTTAGAATGTTAAACCGGTCAAAAGGCCCGGCAATGTGGAGTCCAAGGGCGCAGAGTGATCGTATGCTTTTTGCTGCCAAATGGAGAGAAATACTGGAGAATACACCTAATGTTGATTTTTATCAGGATATGGTTGGAAGCTTGCTGATAAAAGAGGGAAGGGTATATGGTGTATCCACCGGACTGGGGCACGAAATAAAAGCAAAATCGGTGGTATTAACAAATGGTACATTTTTAAACGGCATTATTCATATCGGGGAAAAGCAACTGGGTGGCGGGCGAATGGCAGAAAAGGCAGCAACCGGAATAACAGAGCAATTGGTTTCTATTGGTTTTGAAAGCGATCGGCTAAAAACAGGTACCCCAGCCAGGCTTGATGGTCGCAGCCTTGATTATTCTAAGATGGAAGAGCAAAAAGGGGATGAGGATATTATTGGATTCAGCTACCTGAATACTCCAAAAATATCTGCTAAACAGCAAAGGAGTTGCTGGATCACTTATACGAACAGTGAGGTACATGAAATATTAAAAACAGGATTTGAAAAAAGTCCAATGTTCCAGGGACGTATTCAAGGTACCGGACCACGGTATTGCCCAAGTATAGAAGATAAGATCAACCGGTTTGCCGAAAGGGACAGGCATCAATTATTTGTAGAACCGGAAGGGTTTAATACAATTGAGATTTATGTGAATGGTTTTTCATCCTCTTTGCCTGAAGAGATCCAGCACAAAGCGCTTAAATTAGTGCCAGGTTTTGAAAACTGTAAAATGTTCAGACCGGGCTATGCTATTGAGTATGATTTTTTTCCGCCGACACAGCTAAAATCCAGTCTGGAAACAAAGTTTATAGAAAACCTGTTTTTTGCCGGGCAAATAAACGGTACTACCGGGTATGAGGAAGCTGCCTGTCAGGGCTTAATGGCCGGGATCAATGCTCATCAGAAAGCACTTGAATTAGATCCCTTAGTTTTAAAACGAAGCGAAGCTTATATCGGTGTATTGATTGATGACCTGATTAATAAAGGTACCGATGAGCCCTACCGGATGTTTACCAGCAGGGCGGAATTCAGGACTTTGCTACGCCAGGATAATGCGGATATTCGTCTGACTGAAATAAGTTACCGGTTAGGATTAGCATCGCAGGAAAGAATGGAAAAAGTGAGAATGAAAACCGAATCAGTAAAATTGGCGAAAGAGATCCTAAGCGGTATTTCATTAGATCCCGATGAAGTTAATCCGTTATTGGAAAGTGTACAATCTTCTGAATTAATTACAAAGCAAAAAGTCCTGCAAATTTTATTGAGGCCAAATATTGGTTTGGAGGCAATGGTAAATGCTGTTCCAAAAATAAAAACGGCTTTACAGGCATTTGATAGGGAAACATTGGAGCAGGTAGAAATACTGACCAAATACGAAACTTACATAGACAAAGAAAGAGAATTGGTCGCAAAAATGAGTCAATTGGAGGATTTGATAATTCCTGAAAATTTCAGTTATGATAAATTAGTTTCGCTTAGTAATGAGGCAAGGCAAAAATTTACAAAAATAAAACCTCGTACACTGGGCCAGGCATCCCGTATCTCGGGTGTTAACCCCAGTGATGTGCAGATATTGATGGTATTTATGGGAAGGTAAATGTAATGGCATATCTGATTATCCCTATTTGAAAAACTTGTTTAAAATATTTCATTCGCAGGATTTAGCCAATCGAGCGTATCCATAACGGTTTTCCCTGGAAGATTTCCAAACCAACTACCAGATATGAAATCAAAATTTCATTTATAAACGGCTTATCAGTAATATACAAATACAAAAAATACAAACAAAATGTCACTTCATTTTTCTCCCGATACTCCTAAGGAATTGGTATTTGAAAACGTAGCAGAGTATCTTCATCAGCAAAATTTAAAAATAGATAAACAGGACAGTACCCGCCCCTGGGGTGGTTTTTTTGTTTTGGATGAAGGGGAGGCGGAAAAGTTTATCGCATTGTATTTTTCTCACCTTACAAAAGACGAACTAACGATAACGGGTAAACTAAGTCCCAAAATATTGGTGGTTGCCCCTGAGAAAAGATTAAGCTGGCAATACCATCACCGCCGTGCCGAAATTTGGAAATTGATAGGGGGTACCGCAGGGGTAATAACCAGCGATACCGATGAGGAAAAGGATACAACCCATTTAAATATTGGAGACATCATTCAATTAAAGCAGGGTGAGCGTCACCGCCTGATTGGCCTGGGCGGATGGGGAATAATCGCGGAAATATGGAGACATACTGATGAAGCAAATCCAAGCGATGAAGAAGATATAGTTAGGGTGCAGGATGATTTTGGAAGATAATTTAAATAGTCCTGAATGGAACAGCAGTTATCCAATATTACTGAACAATCAAAACATAATTAAAGCTTCCGAAAGCAGTTTTTTTATTTTTTTTGTCCGGGCATTAAACCTCTGAATAAACATTGTTGCATCGCCCTCTTGTACTGCATACCATTGGGGACCTTTACCCACGTTATTTGAAAAAAACAACACTCGGCTCCCATTGGCAACCCGGTATATTTCAATAAAAGGGCGGCATTTTATATTCAGGAACCATGCAAAGAGTTCCGAATAAAAAATGACAAGCAAAAGTTTAAAACTATTTATCCTTTTGAATGCGATTTTCCTAAGGAAAAAAAAGATCAAAAAATTGCACGTTCATCCCTGTAATGAATCCACTAAAATTCTGTGAAAAATGTAAACAATTTATATAATTTTGTAACACATACAATGAAAATATAAGGAACTTTACTTTGTCAAAAGCTATTCTAAATTTTTTTAAAAGAAAAATATATGCCAATATTAACAATTCTATTAGTTCTTATAGTTGCGGGAGTAATCTTGTACCTCATTAACAGGTACATACCAATGGATAGTAAAATAAAGAGCATACTGAACATTGTGGTAGTAATTTTAATTATAGTATGGCTGCTTAAAGTTTTTGGAATTTTGGGTTCCCTTTCTTCTATTAAGGTATAATAAAAAAGCGTTAAATTTTATAGAAGCCATGCTATTTTTATTCAGGCTTGATGTAACCATTGGTCATCTTTAAAAAATGAAAATGGAACAGTTTTTGTAATTTAATTTTAAAAAAAACCATGAAACAAATTATTTCATTATTCGCTGTCACTGCGATTTTTTTATCGTCGATGACTTCCTGCGCACAGGATAAAAGCAAGCGGTCAAGTCCTCCGGCTAAAGCTACAGTTACCACATCAAAAGGTGTAGCTATTACTATTGATTATAGTCAGCCATCCGTAAAAAGCAGAACTATTGGTAAAGAGATTGCCCCTTTTGGCGAAGTGTGGCGAACAGGAGCCAACGAGGCTACCGTTTTTGAAGTAAATAAGGATGTAACCATTGCCGGTAAAAAACTGATGGCTGGTAAATATGGCTTATACAGCATACCAGGTGAAAAGGAATGGACGATCATTTTTAATAAGAAATCAAATTTATGGGGCTCCAATGGTTACAGCCAGACTGATGATGCCATGCGCTTTGTTTCCAAATCGGGCAAGGCAAAAACTTTTACGGAAAAAATGACTTTTGCCATTAATGAATCCGGTTTGGTTTCTTTAATGTGGGGCGATGTGCAGGTTGATTTTATGGTGGAGTAATTTCAGAATATTTTTTAAAATTAGAAACGTTGCTGACAGAATCAGCGACGTTTTTTATTATAGTCTAATGCAGTTTCATATTTGTTATATATCGGGGCTATAGTTTTTTCTCACTCATAACCGGGTGATATATTCTTTCCGCAGTTTGAAATACTTCTTTTTTATCAAGTGTCATGCGCTTGGTTTGTTGATTTTGAAACATCGTCATCTGATCTTTATAATGCCGTGAACCCGGATGCTGCGATGCTCCAAAAGTGTTGATTGACTCTATAATCGGGAGCCCGTTTTTTGGGTAACGGACAAAACATATATACGCATCACCGGTAGTTATTTTTCGCTTACCATTGATATAAGGAGCTGAATATGCAGCCGCAAGTATATCAGGCAGGCCATCCGCCGGCCGGGCATCATTACCCCTGACTAATTTTTGTATGCCACCTAAAGTAAGGTTGAGCGTGCCGAAATTTTTTAGCATAAAATCATTTATATATTGAAAAGCCTCGATACTTTCGGCTACGGTTAGCTGCCGTGGCCTGGCGCCACGTAGTTTTATGGAAAGGTAGTCATACAGCAATAAAAACACTGCCGCACCTTTACTTGTTTTAATTGCTTTGTTATCCCATTGTTGCAGGTTTGTTATTACTTCTTTTAATAAAGGATAATCAGCAGGATTCATCTTTAACATACTGTCTATACCATAAGCAAATTGTAATTGTTGTGGATATTGGCGGTCAAATTTAATTCGTTTAAAATATTCGTAATCTATTTTATCAATCCCTTTCATCAATTCCGTAACACGCTGGCTGCGATTATTATCATATATTTCAAAGCCATCATTAGGGTCATATTTTCCGGGATTAAGATTAAATTTTTTGTCTGTTGCCAGGAAAGGGGAATGATTGGTATTAAACAAATAACCCGGGCCGGGATTGATGTATTGGGGCAATGCGGTAACAGGTTTAAATTGGGTCCATAAAGTAGCGGATGTATTTCCTGGTAATGTACTTTTCCAGTTGTATTGCGGATCGGGATTGCGGATCGGGAGTTTGGCATTGCTGATATAAAAAATGGTATCGTACCTGTCTGCATACACAATGTTGAACATGGGCAAACTGGTCATACCAAGCGCTTTGTAAAACTCAGTAAAGTTGCTGGCTTTGTTCATGCGGTACCACTGTTCCATCGCTTTGCAATCCATATTTGCCGGCAGGCGCATGGCGAATACGCCTTGTTTCGATTTTACCGTGGCGCCATATTTACTCCAGTAAACTTTCCTGCTAACTGCAATTGGTATTCCTTTTACTTTCAGCCTTGCTTTTTTAACTTCCAGGTTGAGCCACTCACCGTCAAATTTGTATTGATTATTATCAGCAGGGTTCATTTGCAACTGGTAAACATCTATTTTATCCGGACTGTTGACTGTATGCGCCCATCCCAGGTTTTCGTTGGTGCCATGAAAAATAAGGCAGCTACCGGGAAACAAGCCGCCGAGCATATTCCAGCCTTGTTCACTTTGTAAATGCGCTTCGTAGAAAGCAGTAGCTCCTTCTACGGGCTGATGCGCATTAATGGAAAGGAAGGCTTCGCCGGTACTGGTTTTTAATGGATGAAAAGCAAAAGCATTTGAACCCTGGGACGAAAACCCTGGAATAGTGCCAATAGAACTACCTAAAATTTGCGGTAACATTTTATCCACCCCACAAAAAACGCTTAAGGAAAAGACGGCAGCAGATAGGTATTCTTTCTCATTAAAAGGAAAAGCATTTTTATATTTTATTTCTCCGGGGTTTGCTTTGGCGTAATCGTTTAATCCTTGTACATATCCCTTTATCAATTCAATAAAATCGGGGCTGAGTGTATTCCATTGTTCATCCACCAGTTGCCTGCAACGCAAAAGGGTTACTACATAATCTGCTGCCGCACCTTTTTTGCCTAAAGCAGAACCCAGTTTTGCTTTACCGGATAGTACCACTAATTGTAAAGTGTTGAAATCATCTTCGGCATGCGCCCATGCCAGGCCATAAGCTACTTCAGCATCTGTAGGTGCAAAAATATGTGGCACGCCAAAGCTGTCCCGGGCAATGGTAATGTTGGCAGGATTGATTTGAGCGGAAGAATAGGTTGTGAACAAAACTAATGACAACAATAAATTTTTCATGCTGAAAAGTTATAAAAAATGCAGGATGCCCCCTAAAAAATTATTGAAAAAAAACGGTCAAAAATAAACCGGGGTCCTTTAATTATCAATTCAGGGGAAAGGTTGTTCGTGTAAATAAAGTTAGCTTTACCCAACATAAATGCTAAGTTAAAAATGTTTACGCCTCAACATATAATTGATCAAACAAAAAAATGGATCAACGATGTAGTGGTGGGGTGTAATTTCTGTCCTTTTGCCTCCAATGTATTAAAACAGCAAACAGCCCATTACCAGGTAGAAACCAGCCCCTCCTTAAATATATGCCTGGATTCTTTTTTACGGGAAACAACCCGGTTGGATAATGAAATAAATATTGAAACCATTTTCCTGATCTTTCCCAATTCTTTCGAAAAATTTGATGAATACCTTGACCTGGTATCGCTTGCAGAAAAATTATTAAAAGAAAACGGATACGAAGGAATTTATCAATTAGCAAGTTTTCATCCCTTGTATCGGTTTTCAAACTCAACGGAAAACGATGCGGCTAATTATACAAACCGATCCATATACCCAATGCTGCACCTGTTGCGTGAAGAAAGTATAGACAAAGCATTGGAGCATTACAAAAGCCCGGAAGATATCCCGGATCGTAATATTAATTTTGCCCGGGAAAAAGGATTGGCTTATATGAAGATGCTGAGAGATGCCTGTTTATAAACCTGGTACATTGTTCCTTGCCATTCAATTCTTCTTATATCCTGCAAGGTTTGCTGCAAGAGGCTTCGCCTAAATAAAATCATAAGATAAACACAATGTCCACGGCATACGCACAGGCATTGGGAGATACGTTGCTGGTAAAAAAGCATATTGCCCATACAATTGTGTATATCTATTATTACGTAGGAAAAGATCCCCAATGGTAAACAGTACAAGAGTGCCCAAATAAGCCGCGGCTGATGTTTCGCTAATAATCCCGATGCATCGGGAGATAAAATTTACAGCTCATTTATTTTCAAAGGGCGATCTGTTTTTTAAAGAGAGGCATAATTTGATGGCCCTGTTTTGCCCCCGGCCTCTTCCCGAAAAATCGGGATGTTCCAAAAGGGGAATGTCATTTAGTTAAGCGAAATTGTTTTTGTTCCGTAGGAACAATATGTGGGTAGCAAACGATTAATGGATATGTTTTTTCGATCCGTAGGATCGGTATGTGCTTTGATTAAGTTTCAACCAATTTTGGTATAAACCTTATAATCCATTTCAGATTTCGTTCGTAAGGAACGAACAAATTTACAATAGGATTTTCTTCTACCCATATATCGTCCCTAACGGGACGAACCAATAAACCTTAACTAAATGAAATTGCCCTTCACGAAAAATCGGGATGTTCCAAAAGGGGACGTCATCTGCCAGTTCATTAACTAAGCCTAAAGAATCGCTCATTATAACGCAATTAAAGATCCCCAATGGTATTCAGTACAAGAGTGCGACGCAACGATGTTTTATTGAAATTCTTCAGCCCGGACAAAAAAAATAAATAGTAAAATCCCGATTATTTCGGGAAAAGCATACACTTTAAACTGAGAAAGACAAGGGGATCCGAACTTTAACTGTTTGAGTAAACGAAATCAAAAGTTAAGTGCATTGTACTCAGCCAACCCAAGCCTTCGGCAAAGATGTTAATGGAAAAG
>JANOTW010000394.1:0-25654 GCA_031416575.1 Ferruginibacter sp. | reverse complement strand
CCATATTTTTTTTGTTGTCCGGGCTGAAGAATTTCATGGCGTCATCGTTGCATCGCCCTCTTGTACCGCAAACCAATTGGGATCTTTAATTGTGTTTTATGTTCGAAGCTTCAAATTTCTTCGTCCCGTAGGGACATAATATCGGTAGCCAGAAAAAAAATACAATAATAGTTCCGTAGGGACGTGATATTATTCAGGGTTTAATCTCCCTCTGTTATGAGTTCTTTATATCACGTTCCTACGGGACTTTTAGAAATTTTAAATCTGTTTTTCTACCAATATCCCTTCCGCCGCGGCGGAATAAAAAGGAAACCTGTTTATTGTTGTAATTAGCGAAACATCTGCCTGCGGTTTATTTGGGTACTCTTGTACATTTGAATATATGGCAGCGCTTTCAATATGCGAATAAACCTTCATTGGCGGGGCGGGGCAAGGAGTTCCGGGCGATGCTGTTGGTTTGCGAAGGCCCAGGAGTTTTGATCTTACGCCATACAGGAATAATCCGGCATCAAATAAATTAAATATCTAAGTTTCCCCGCTAACCAGCGGGAGACAGGGTACTTTTCTTCACTTTTATAACCACCAGTTTTGACGTGGGTGTATTGCTTTTATCCGCCACACTACTAATGGGGACCAGCACATTGGTTTCGGGAAAATAAGTAGCCGAACAGCCTGCGGGTATCGCAAAAGGAATTACAATAAACTTGTGTGCTACCCTTTCAATATCATCGTGATCATTATATATATCCACCATTTCCCCGCTTTGTAAAAGACGTTGGTTCATATCCTGCTGGTTCATAAAAATTACCCTGCGTTCGTTGTACACTCCCCGGTAGCGATCGTCCAACCCATAGATAGTTGTATTGAACTGGTCGTGACTGCGGATAGTCATCATCATTAATTCATCGTGGGCTAAAAGCGGTGAATACAAAGAACCGATATTAAAATGCGCCTTTGCGGAAGGGGTGTCAAAATTCCCTTCCCTGTTGCAGTTGGGTAAATAAAAACCACCGGGCAACCGTACCCTTTTATTGTAGGCTTCAAAGCCCGGGATGGTGTGTTCAATATCTTCTCTTATAAAATCATAATGTTGTAAATATTTATCCCAGTTTATTTTGCTGCGGCTATCCAGGGTTGCTTTCGCCAGCCTGCATACAATAACGGGTTCGCTTAGTAGCTGATCCGAAACAGGCTTTAAAATTCCTTTGGAAGACTGTACCACACTCATGGAATTTTCGCAACTTACAAACTGCTCTTCTCCATTCAAAATATCTTTATCGGAGCGGCCAAGGCTAGGCAAAATCAACGCTTCTTCACCATGCACCAAATGACTGCGGTTAAGTTTGGTTGATACCTGTACGGTGAGTAAGCATTTTCGTAATGCTTCGGCGGTAAAACGCGTGTCCGGTGTAGCAGATAAAAAATTGCCGCCCATGGCGAAAAACACTTTCGCTTTGCCTGCATGCATCGCCCTGATAGCATCCACCACGTGGTAACCATGATGCGGGGGCGGGATAAAATTAAAACGCCTTTGCAGGGCCTGCAGGAATTGAACGGATGGCTTTTCATAGATCCCCATGGTGCGGTCACCCTGTACATTGCTATGTCCACGTACCGGGCAGGTACCCGCTCCAGGCTTGCCAATACTGCCTTTTAACAATAACAGGTTTACCACTTCCTTAATGGTATTTACCGCGTTTTTATGTTGGGTAAGCCCCATTGCCCAGCATATAATGATCCTCTTTTTGTCTGCTAATAAAGCCGCTGTTTCCTTCAATTGGGTCAGTTCAATGCCACAGGCTTTTACCAGCTCATCCAGATGTTGGGTTTGAAGGTGCTCAACATAATCATCATAACCCTCCGTATTTTTTTCAATGAAAGCTGTATCGAATACAGTACCCGGATTGAGTTGTTCTTTTTGAAGCAGGAGCAAAGACAGGGCCTTTAGCAAAGCCATATCGCCATTAATTTTTACCTGCAAAAAAATATCGGTTAAGGCTGTATCAATATTCAGCAGGCCCTTTAATTTTTGAGGATTGCTGAAACCCATCAATCCGGTTTCGGGTAATGGGTTGATGGAAATGATCACTGCTCCATTCGTTTTTGCCTTTTGCAAAGCGGTAAGCATGCGTGGATGATTGGTACCCGGGTTTTGTCCAAGAATAATTATAACTTCCGCTTCATAAAAATCTTCCAGCTTTACGGAACCTTTACCCACGCCCAGGGATTCGCCCAATGCTACACCGCTGCTTTCATGGCACATATTGCTGCAATCAGGCAAATTATTGGTGCCATATTCCCGTACAAATAATTGGTATAAAAAAGCAGCCTCATTACTGGTACGGCCTGAGGTATAAAAAATGGCTTCATCCGGCGAAGTAAGATCATTTAAAGTGCGGGCTATTTTATTAAATGCTTCATCCCAGGAAATAGCCTGGTAATGAGTGGCGCCTTTTGGCAGGAACATGGGTTCAGCGATCCGGCCCTTCTTTCCTATTTCATAATCCGATAACAACGCAAGGCCCTGTACTGAATTGCGGGCAAAAAAACCGGCACTTAATTGTTTGGTAGTTGCCTCTTCCGCCACTGCTTTAGCGCCATTCTCACAATACTCCGCAATACCGCTGCGTTCGTCATCGGGGTCAGGCCAGGCGCAACCGGGGCAATCAAATCCGTCTTTTTTATTTAAACTGTTCAATGCTTTCAGGCCACGCAATATCCCGGCTTCCCCAAACACATGTTTGAAACCGGATACTACAGCGGGTATGCCTGCCGCTACCGTTTTAACAGCTCTCAATTTTAATCCTGTAAATTTTTCGGGGTTTTCCGAACCGGGAACAGGCATTTGTTCATCTGGCATGATCAACATGTTTTATTCGGGTTTTCGTAATTGTCGCTTTGATCCTCCGTAGTTGCATCAATACATACAAAATCTTTTTCGAGTAAAAGATACAGGCTACTGGTATCGCTTAGGGCCATGCTGGCATCAAAGCCCACTATTGCATTTACAGGCCAGTCTTTTATCAATGCCCCCGGAACATACATGGTAATTTTATTATCAATAAAATCCGCTGACAACTGATCACCATCCGCCCTGGTTTGCAAAGCATATACCAGTGTATTTCCGCCAAAGGAAGTTTGTTCTTCCAGGTAACCTTCCCCTTCTAATTTATTCACCTCCGGTCTTGATAACCGTATTCTTACTGAATTTCCTTTGATGCGTATTTTCATACTTGTTATGTTAATTTGATGACCCGGATTTCTTACACGAATTACACGAATTAAGAGATGATTGATGACACGAATTTCATGCACCAATTACACGAATTATACTGCACAACGGGTAGGCCAGTGATACTTTGTTACCCCCATCCCCTTCCCGAAAAATCGGGATGTTCCAAAAGGGGTAAAAATTGTTAATTTAAAACGCAATTAAAGTTCCCCAATGGTAGTAAGTACAAGAGGGCGATGCAACGATGATGACCATTGCTTCCCTGCCTGGACAAAAAATCTTATTCACGTTTTTATGCGTTGTGCAGTTAATTATAATTCAATTCGTTGCCAGCCGGTGTAAATATTAAATTTTTCACCGCGTAAAAAACCAATCAATGTAATACCGCATTCCTTTGCCAGCTCAACTGCAAGGCTGGAAGGGGCCCCCACGGCAACAATAATTTTTATACCGGCCATCATTGCTTTTTGCACCAGCTCAAAACCGGCCCTGCCACTTAATAATAAAATCGCTTGGTGCAATGGCAACTGCCCTTTTAAAAAAGCAGCGCCAATTATTTTATCCAATGCATTGTGCCTGCCTACATCTTCCCGTATCAACAATAAATCCCCCTTATCGGAAAACAATGCACTGGCATGTATGCCGCCTGTATCGTCAAATACCCTTTGTTGCTTTCTTACCAGGCCGGGCAATGAATGCAACAGGTCAGCGGGAATTAGAATGCTATCTTTTTCATTGGGATAAACAGGCGGTACCCTAATGGCCTCAATGCTTGCTTTGCCACAAACGCCACAACTGGAAGTAGTATAAAAATTACGCACAGCGCTGTTCAATGAGGGCTTTATATTTTCAACCAGGGTTACCAGTACCTTGTTTTTATCAGAAGAAAAACTTTTTACATTCAGCACGGCATCCCTGCTTTTAATAATTCCTTCAGTAAATAAGAAACCTATAGCTAACTCTTCATCATTACCCGGTGTTCGCATGGTGACCGCGATATTTTTTTTCATTCGGCCATTAGGGGTGCTGTAGGCCAATTGAATTTCCAATGGTTCTTCCACCGCCACCTGGTCATCGGCTTCCATCATTTCGCCAATAATAATTTTCTTTATGCTGATATGTTCGGTCTTATCGTTATGCATATATCCCTTCGTAAGGTTCATGGGCTGTATTACATTTCATTGGTATAAAGTTACTGCTTAATGTATAAAGAAAATGAGACACCTTATATCCCGGGGCATCACAAAATGGCGCTCCATTACCTAAGTCTTTAAGAGTTGCCAACCCTGGCCAGGGGCCTTTAAATAATTAGGGCCTGTGGATGGTGGGCAACCATGGGCGACAATTGGAGGTGCACCCATATATTCTGGCAATTGGGGAATAATTGGATGATCGTGTTGAAATCGAAATTAATCAGATTTGGAAATTTGAAATAAAAATGAGAATACAATTAATTGAAATCCTGTCCCTTAAAAATAAGTTGAGGCATTAAATACTTTCACGAACTAAGTTCACCCGCCAGTTAGCGGGGACATTGGGCTTTTCAATACCTGCAAAACAGTTCCATACAAAACTTCCGCCCCCAATGCAAGGTCTTCATAAGAAGCGTATTCCAAAGGGTTATGGCTGATCCCGTCTTTGCAACGGACGAATATCATTCCATAATCGCAGGCATACGACAAAGCCAGTGCATCATGAAAAGGGCCGCTCATTAATTCGGGTGCATCCAATCCTGCGGCCACGCATTGCGAATGAATAATTTCCTTAATCCAGCCGGCGCAATACCTGGGTTCGCTGTTTGTGTCTTCAGTTATCTCAAAGGCCAATGAATGTTTCCGTGTGATGGATTCAATTTGGTCCCTCAATTGTTTTTCGTACCGGTTTCTCCTGTCAAGATCAATATCTCTCAGGTCAACAGTAAAAGTTACCTCTTCGGGAATAATATTGCGGGAAGCAGGGAATACGTTCAGGGTACCAACTGTACCAACAGTAGGTGCGCCGGGAACCTGTGTTGCGATCTGGTTGAGCGCTACGATTATTTCCGCGGCACCCACCAATGCGTCTTTACGGATGGCCATAGGCACGGAACCGGTATGGCCGGCCATGCCTTTAAGCTTTACTGTTAGCCACAGCGGCCCCGAGATACCCGATACAACTCCCAGCGGATGGTTGGCCATATCCAGGATGGGCCCCTGCTCAATATGCAGTTCAAGAAAACAAAAAATACTGCCGGGGGCATATTCGGAATCTTTAAATTTGGTGGGGTCGCAACCAAAATCTTTTAACGCCTGTTCCCTGGTGATACCATCCTTATCTGTTCTTTGCAACTCGCCTTCTTCCAGTTTTCCTAATATTCCCCTTGAGCCAAAAAGCCCTTTATTAAAACGCCAGCCTTCTTCATCCGCAAAAGAAATTACTTCAATGGTCCTTTCGGGGCTTATACCATTTTCAATTAGCGATGCTACAGCTTCAATGGCACATAGCACACCAGCCACGCCATCAAAACGGCCACCATAAGGCTGGGAGTCTAAATGAGAACCCATCATCAGCACTGGCAATGCAGGGTTGTTTCCTTCAAGCCTTCCAATCAAATTTCCAAAGTTGTCAATCCGTGTTGTCATGCCGGATTCTTTCATCCAGGCTGCGGCTAATTCAAAACCCTGCTTTTCCAAAGGGGTCATGGTAGGCCTGCAGGTACCCGTCCCGCCGATCTTTCCTATTTCGCTCATGGCTTCAAAATGTTGTTGGAGGCGGGTGGGGTTTATTTTCATTTTGATACTGTTTATAAAAAAGTTTAAAAATAATTGGGTTAAATTAAACTTCTGTCAAGGTAAAAACTAAAGATGAGAGATAAAATAAAAATTTATTTATCACTGGTAGTTGTTACTTGCTTTATTTACCCCAATTCGAAACAAAATGATTCAGGTGTTAAATGCCTTATGCACCACCAGTGAGCCTGGTGGATTGTCAAAGGATGTTTTGATTATCTTTTTTTATACTTTCCAGGTCCCTCATTTTACAGGGTATAAGGTTGATTGAAATACTGTTTTTTAAACCACAATTCAAAAGCAGGGCCCACAAATTCGAATAGTTTATTTATTTCATGAATAACATCATTTTTTATTATTAAAGGCAACTTTACAACGCATTACAAAATCACGTGGCGTTTCTTCGTTCACCATCAGGTACATTAGCGCATAACCTGGATAGCCCCGGTCAAAAATTGGGCAGGGGGGCTTTTAATACCACCAACTTATCATTATTTTTTGCCAAAATATAAGCTGATTGATTAGCAATTTTTATCTGTCGTACATGCCTTACTTCCCCTTTTATAATTACCCCATTTAAGTTTTCACAGCTAAAAACCCCTTTGCCCTTATTTACCAAAACTGTTCCGTAATCAGCATCATGCCTTCCGGCATGAATATTATTGCTGTAGTAATTACCTGCTAAAATCATGTCGGGTAAATTATCATTATTAACATCGGCGATCGCCGCATCCCGGTAAGATGTTAGTTGGGCCTCCCAGGGCAATGCCTGTGTTGAAAAATTTAAACCGCCATTATTTATCAATACAGCATTGGCAAAATAATCAGCCGATGAAATAGTTGCACCTTCAATTTTTTCGGAAGGAAAAATATCTTTGAATGTTGCTTTAGCAAAATCCTCTGCATAAATATATTTTTTCTTCAACATGGGTATTTGTCTTTGCAATTCATCCTTACCGGCAAAAGTAATTTCCTTATTCTTCAAGTAATAAGTAAGCACCTGTTCCTTTTTTCCATTATCATCAAAATCATTAAAATACAAACGGACCGGTTGTTCCACTGATGCATGCAGGCGGCTGTTGAGCCCAAGGTTACCGGCAATTAAATCCACATCGCCATCATTATCCATATCAACCGGCAATATAAAATTCCACCAGCCTTTTTTATCAGTCAATTCCTTTTTTACAAAATTGCCATTGGTATTGATAAATGCCGTTATTCCTCCCCATTCGCAGGCAACAATTAAATCCTTGTCATTGTCTTTGTCAATATCAAACCAAACCGCATTGGTAACCATTCCGATTTTTGCTAATTCATTCGCATATTTATTTGTAACATCCATAAATTTCCCGGTACCGTCATTTTGCAATAAATAAGAACGGGGGATTTCTCCATAATTCCAGGGGACAGTCCTTCCTCCCAAAAATAAATCAATAAAGCCATCCTTATTAAAATCATTCGCTACAATACATGATGCCGTAACATATAGATTACTAAATGCTTTTTCCAGTTTTTTAAAATTTACTTTGCCATCATTCAAATAAATACGGGGCGATAAATGCTCATCGCTTCCGTAATATTCATTACCACCTGTGGCAATTATCAAATCCATATTGCCATCATTATTTACATCGGCCCAGGTTGCATCCACATCTTCATACATACTGTCATTAAGCATTTGGGGTTGAATGGTTTTTAAAAACTTTCCATTGGGCTGTTGCAAATAAATGGCATTGTGATAGGTTTTGGAAGCGCCGATAAAAACATCTTCCAACCCATCCTTGTTTATATCCGCTACCGCCAGTGCGGGCCCTTCGGTTGAAAGCATGTGTGTTAACAGTGGCTCCCTGTCAAATTCGTTAAAGGTATTTTCCGTATGCTGATAATCCAATGCTGATCCGCTGGTAATATCAATAAAAGGTGTTGTATTATTCTTGCGGAAATTTATAATGCTATTGTAATTAAATTGCGGCATCTCCTTTTTATAGGTAAATGAAAGGTGTAGGGATAAAGTATCAATTGCAAATTTTTCAAAAGAATTATCAGGCCATATCAAAAACGCAGAATCAATTTTCGCCGTACCTAAACCAATATGAATGGGTATTTCCATGCTTGAAAGAAATCCTTTTACAGGGTTCTTTTCATAGGTTTCTATTTTATCACCCTTAAATAAAACCGCCCTGGCCCCAACAGCATTTCTGTTTTTTTCGGGTCCTGTTAATTTTATTTCCAGGAAATTCTTATCGCTTTTTTTCGCGATTTTATTTTCATACAGCAACGCCGGATCGTTCAAATTATTTACCACCACATCCAAATCACCATCATTATCAAAATCGGCATATACCGCACCGTTTGAATAAGTTGGTTGATCATTTTCCACAGCAGGTTCCATATCCTGAAACTGAAGGTTGTCTTTATTTTTATAGAATTTATTAGGAATTTTTATTTCAGGAAATTTTTCCATCAGCGCCATATCCTTATCCTTCATGTCGTTATCCTGAATCTTCCGCTGGATTTCCTTATTGTAAATAAAATTTACATAATCCATATCATTCAGCCTTTTGGGAATACCATTGCCGATAAACAAATCCTTCAAACCATCATTATCAAAATCCATCCACAGCGGCGACCAGCTCCAGTCAGTAGCCGAAATACCGGAGTACAGGCCAGTTTCACTAAACACGCCGTTGCGCCTGTTATACTGCAAATTATTTCTTGAATACTGATAATTATAACCAGCAGCGATTTTACTAAAAAACACATCGTAATCATCATCTCCCAAAGAACGTTTCAAAATATAGGGATCGGCCGCAAGCATATCCATTGAAATAATCTCGGGGTATCCATCGTTGTTCACATCGGCGATATCCACACCCATCGAAAATTTACTGGTGTGCATCAGCCGCTGATTATTTTCCTCTGAAAAAGTTCCGTTTTTTTGATTGATGTACAGGTAATCATTTTCGTGAAAATCATTGCCGATATATAAATCGGGCCAGCCATCCAAATCAATATCACTAACGGCAATGCCAAGCCCGTAACCAATTTGTGAACTGTTGATCATGCTTTGCTTAGTCGCATCTGTAAAATGATCCCCATCATTACGAAACAAGCGGTCGCCGGACAAAGGGCTATATGTATTTGCAAATTGACTGCGTGGAGAGAAAGAACTGTTTTGATGAATGGAATGATTCAACAAGTACATATCAAGGTCGCCGTCCATATCATAATCAAAGAAAGCGGCCTGTGTACTAAAGCCCGAAAAATCCAAACCATACTGTTGTGCCTCCTCCGCATAAAAAGGTATCCCTTTCTTTATTCCTTTGCAAATCAATAGTTGATTTTTGCTGTGTAATATTTCAAATTTTCCCACTTTGCAAACATATATATCCAGCAAGCCATCATTATTAATATCCACTACTGATACCCCTGTTGACCAACCGCTATCCTGCGGTACCGTGGCTTCCACCGTGGCATCTTTAAAATGCAATCCACCTTCATTAATGTACAATTTATTATCTCCCTGGTTGGATGCAAAAAACAAATCAACCAATCCATCATTATTAAAATCCCCTGCGCCAACACCCGAACCATTATAAAAATACATGTAATCAAACATGTTGAAATTTTCGGTTGGTGTTAGCCGGTTATTAAAGTGCAAACCTGTTTTATCATCTTTTAATACTTCAAATAAAACAGGGGCTTTTGTTTGATCACCATTTTTACAGGATGTATTACAAATGCAATAAATTAAACAGGTTAAACAGAAAATATGGCGGGTAGTTTTAATCATGTAAGAAATTACTGTTATTTTGTAGCTGTTGCATTTTTCTTTTTTAGTTCATACAAAACAGGGTATTCATTGTTTTGCAGGAACAATATATTTGTTTTATTATTTCCCTTCACCAATACAATATCCCTAACCTGCCCGTGCAACTCAAGCCCGGATTTACTTTGGTTGAGTACCGAAAAGTTACCCTGGCCGGCTTCGCCGTTGTTAAGGCGGGCCTTATCATCGTTCATCAATACATCGCCGGTACTGGCATCCAGCCGCCCCAGTTGCGGTTGAAAATTAAATTCATTGCCCCCCATAACCAAATCAATTATTCCATCATCGTTCACATCAACCGGCAGAATAGATTTTACAGACGAAAACTGAATGCTTACGGGTAAATTTTGCAAAGTAAAATTTCCATTGCTGTTATTATAAGCAATACATGAAGATGAGTAATTCACCTGTTTCACCTCAGCCCTTTCTAATTGTTCTTTACTGAATAATTCCTGCACGGATTTTTTCGCATAATCCGCATTACGAAGATTTTGCTTTTTTAATACCGGCATCTGGCTTTCCAGTTCCCCTTTCATAAATACAGGTTTATCTTTTCCGTCAACAGTTCTTGAAATAATTTTATCCATTCGTCCATTATTATCAAAATCATTCAAAAATAATTTTACAGGATTTTCCTTGTTGGGATGCAGGTAAAAATTTTCCCCGAGGTTTCCTAAAATCAGGTCTTGTTTACCATCACCATTTAAATCAGCCACAGCAACCGTTTGCCACCAACCCATTTTATCATCAAGGTTGGTTTTAACTTCGATAAACGCATTGTTTTTATATTTGAATATTTTGGGCGCCATCCATTCGCCTGCAATTATCAATTCGTTATTTTTATCTTCATCCACATTCGCCCATACTGCACCTGTAACCATTCCTGCACCCGCAATTCCCTTACATTTATCAGCAGGCATATCTTTAAAATTACCTTTACCATCATTGATATAAATATGGCTTTGTGGTGTAAGGCCATATTCACCGGTTATACATCTTGCGCCAACAAATAAATCCAAATCGCCGTCTTCATCAAAATCGTTTGCAATGGCAACGCTGATATTATCTTTATTTGCCGGGAAGGCGGTGGTTGAAATTTGAAAATTGGCCTTGCCATCGTTTATAAATAAGCGATGCTGCAGTTCACGACTGGATGGCATTGCGGCATTTCCACCCGAACATAAGAGCAAATCATCATCCCCATCTTTGTCACAATCAAAAAATAAGACCGCCCCATCTACAAATCCTGTGAACCGTTGAAATGCCCGTTCCTCTTTTTTTATAAATCCCCCGAAAGAATTTTGCAAATAAAGCTGGCCTGGTTTAGTAACTGTTCCACCAATATAAATATCTTCTAATCCATCTCCATTCAAATCCGTAACCGCAGCTTTTGGCCCATCATGCGAAAGCATTTGCGGTATCGCCTTTTCGCGGTAAAAATCCACAAAATCATCATCCGCATGTTTTGCAAAAGTGGTTTGCACTATTTCGAATAAAGGCGACGGCATATTCCCCGAATTGGCAATAATTTTTTCTCCGTTAAAAGGTTGCGTGTAAATAAGGTATTTATTTACCTCCGGATGCAGTGTTTTTGTATGAGTAAGATCAGGCCAGATAATAATCATTGAATCCACCTGTATTGAATTGCCGATCCCAATACTCTGCTTATAATCAACCGAAGATTGAAAACCACGGCTGGGCATTACTTCCCTGCTTAAAACCTGATTGCCTTTATAAACCAAAATTTTACTGCCAACAGCGAAAGTATTTTTACCTTTTCCTTTTAAAGAAATGCCGATGAAATTATTTTTACTTTGCTCCCGGCTGTTATTTTTAAAAACAAATGCCGGTTCATTTACATTATTTACCACTATATCCAGGTCGCCGTCATTGTCCAAATCGGCATAAGCGGCCCCATTGGAAAATGAGTTTTCCGTGAATCCCCAATTCATGCCTTCATCAGAAAATTTTAAATTACCCAGGTTGCGGTACATTTTATTGGGCACGGCAATAGAAGGTATCCTGGCCACCAGTTCGGCCAGGTTTTTTTGCCCTGTCGCCATCATCTTGTCTTTTATTTCATTGGCATCAAAACTTAAAAAGTCCTGGTTGGTAAGGTCGCGATAGATGCCATTGCATACATACAGGTCGCTATACCCATCATTATCCGCATCAAACATCAAGGCGCCCCAACTCCATTCCGAAGCATTAACACCGCTGTAATTGGCGATATCCTTAAACTTTCCATTACCATCATTTAACTGAAGGGTATTTTGCAAAAACTGATGAAAAAATCCATTGCGTTCTTTAAGCCGGTATTGGTCAATATCATCAAAACTCAACGTTGTCTTTAACCGGTAATCATCGGCAGGCAACATATCGGTAGTGAAAATCTCTGGGTATCCATCGTTGTTTATATCTCCAATATCGGCGCCCATTGAGGCGTAGCTGTTATGCTGCACCCGTTGCTCCAACTCATCCTTAAAGGTTCCATTCTTCTGGTTGATATATAAATAATCCCTTTCAAAAAAATCATTGGACACATAAATATCCGGGTAGTTGTCATTATTAACATCCCCAACAGTAACGCCTAACCCAAAGCTCATCAATGTGCCATGAATGCCTGCCTGTTGGCTAACTTCAATAAAACGCCCGTTATCATTCCGGTACAAATGATCGCCACCGCCCTTTAAATAATCAGGTACATTCCACTTATCCGCAAACAAATCACGCTGTTTTGGATATCCCAGGCTATTTACCGGAACTGGGCTGTTATCAATTTTAAAACAATCCAAATCCCCGTCTAAATCATAATCAAAAAAACTTACCTGCGTAGTGTAGCCTGAATCATTGAGGCCGTATTTTTCGGCGCTTTCAGTAAAGGTTAAATCCTTATTATTAATAAAAAGCTGGTTGCTTCTTAAAGCCGCATGGTGCATACTGCCGGCATTGCAAACAAAAATATCCAGCCAGCCATCCACATTAATATCAGCCATCACTACACCGGTACTAAACTGTTGCTTATCAATAAATCCAGCTTTGGTGGAAATATCTTTAAACTTCAGGCTGCCTTTATTTAAAAAAAGTTTATTGCTACCCTGGTTAGCCGTAAAAAAAACATCAGCTAAACCATCATTATTTATATCGCCGGTTGCCACTCCACCGCCGTTATAAAAATTGCGGTAATTAAGAATATTGATCGTATCATTATCCGCTACTTTATTTACAAATTCAATTCCTGAACCGTCCAATAATTGGAACAAGGGATTTGCCTTTTCCGGTTGTTTACAGGAAAAAATAATTAGCGATAAAAGTGTTGATATGAAGAGGTGATATTTTTTCACTTTAAATAATTTTACCAAACTGGTTTATTTGGTTACAAACATTTGAATTTTATAACAGATCTCAATACAACTTTTTGTCCAGGCTATACTGCTCTGGTCATCATCGTTGTGTCACTCCCTTTTACCGCATACCAGTGTGGTACTTTACCCACATTATAATTAGAAAACATACGGCTTATTTGAGTTCGCTTTTTTGGGTTGTTATTATCAATACTAATTTTATACTTCACAATAGGTAAAAAAGTGATCTTTTGCAAACCTTAGCAGGAAAAATTACTTTAATGATTTAACCATATTCATATAATTTGAAAATATTACAATCCGACCGAATAAGGTACACTGCACAACGGGTAAATCTGTGAAATTTGGATTTGTTAAATAAAAAAAACAAAACAGGTTACCCCCATCCCCTAAAGAGAAAAAAATGGTTAATTCAAAACGCAATTAAAGATCCCCAATGGTATTAAGTACAAGAGGGCGATGCAACGATGATGACCATTGCTTCGCTGCCTGGACAAAAAATCTTATTCACGTTTTCATCCGTTGTGCAGTATTATAAGGCCGCAAGTATTCAATGAGCTATTTTTCTATCAAGGTTAAAAGACCGTATGTAAGCTTATTCTAATTAGCTTTAGAAAAAGTGGGCCTATAGTACTTGTTTTTCGAAATAAAGCAAATTAAAAAGTCCCGCATATTTCCCCTGGGCATAAAAAGATACCTTAGGGTAAACTTTTCAAATTAATTTGGAGCTATTTCTTTTTTAAAACTTCATTCAACTTGTAAAGCAAAGGATATTCATCGTTTTGCAGAAATAATAAATAAGTACCTTTTGAATTTTTTATAGTCGTAATATCCCTTAGCTCACCCCTCAAACCAAGCCCGGTTTTCTTGGCTTCCTGCCAAATGAAATCCCCTTTGCCATTGTTAATTAAAACATCGCCAAAGCTTCCATCCAATTTTTCAAATTGCGGTAAAAAACCAAATTGATTACCACCGGATACCAAATCCATAAACCCATCCCCATTTACATCAATTGGCTGAATGGAGTTGATGCAGGAAAGCTGCGACATAACCGGCAGTTCCTTTATACTAAACATACCATTGCCTTCATTAATAGCAACACAGGACGGGGCATAAGAAAAGTTTTTTACCATAGAAGATGCAATCATATCTTTTGGAAAAAGATCCTGCACGGCCTTTACCGCATACTCACTATGCTTTAAATTATTTTTTTTGAGCGATGGAAGCTGATCCTGTATATCGCGTTTTAAAAATACGGGCATGTCCTTACCCTTGATAGTGTAAGTCATGATTTTATCAAGGTCGCCATTGTTATCGTAATCGTTCATCCATAGTTTTGCAGGACTGTCCGCTTTAGGGTTTAAATAAAAATTTTCACCAATATTTCCTAAAATCAAATCCTGCCTGCCATCATTGTTTACATCCGCCACGGCAATAGATTGCCACCAGCCAAACTTATCACTGATATTGGTTTTTACTTCTTCAAAATGATCTTTGTTAAAAGAAAAAACCCTGGGGGACATCCATTCTCCCACAATAATTAATTCCTTTTGTTTATCCCCGGCAATATCCACCCATACAGCGCCTGTTACCATTCCTATCTGGCTTATACCAGGATTTTTTGTTTGTGCGATATCGGTAAAATGGCCCCGCCCGTCATTTACGAATAAATAACTTTGCGGATCTCTTCCATAAACACCTGGGTAACTTCTGGCGCCAATAAAAAGATCGGGAAAGCCATCATTATTAAAATCATTAGCAACAGCCACGGCGATATTCATATTCATGTTGGGGAAGGCTGCGCTATTTAATGTAAAATTTCCCTTGCCATCATTGGTAAATAAACGAAGTTGCAGTTCCCTGCTGTTTAACGGATGGTTATTACCACCGGGGCAAACGAGCAAATCCATATCGCCATCTTTATCATAATCAACAAAAAGGACTGCCGCATCTTCAAATTCAAAAAATGGCTTAAATGCATTTTCGTCTTTTTTAATAAATGCCCCGCTTGAAGTTTGCAAATATAACTGGCCAATTTTTCCCTGTGCCCCGCCAATATAAACATCGGTAAGCCCGTCACCATTTACATCCGCAGTGGCGGCTTTAGGCCCTTCTCTTGAAAACACCCTTGGAATTAAACGTTCATTATAAAAATCAACATAATCATTTTCCTGGTGTTTTTCAAAATTGGTTTCCACTTTGGAAAAAAATGCTTCAACAGGTTCTTCTATTTTGATTTTTTCGGGAATTGTTTGTAATTGTATTTGATTAAAATGATGCACTTTGTTTATTTCTGGCAGTACAAACTTACTGGTACCCCTGTCGGGCCAGGTAATTATCGCAGAATCAATTTTTGCACTTGTACCTAAACCAAAAATTAATTTATAATCAACTGAAGATTGAAAGCCCCTGCTGGGGATTAATTCCTGCGTAAGAATTTGACCGCCTGTAAACAATTGGACTTTGCTACCAATGGCAAAAGGGTTTTTACCCTTTCCCGTTAAAGAAAATCCTATGTAATTATTTTTATTAAGTTCCCTTGATCTGTTTTTGTAAATAAATGCCGGTTGATTTTGATTGCAAACTATTAAATCAAGGTCCCCGTCATTATCCAAATCGGCATAGGCGGCGCCATTGCTGAATGTGGGTTGTGCCATCCCCCACTCAACGCCAACATCGGTAAATTTTAAATTTCTATCATTGCGGTAAACCTTATTGGGCAAAGGTGTTTGCGGAATTTCATTTAGTATTTTATCTACAGATTCCTTTTTGCCCGTCATTACCATTTTTTGATTAACGTCATTGGCGAAAAAATCCATAAAATCGAGGTTGGTAACATCCCTGTTAACGCCATTGCAAACATACAAATCGTTCCAGCCATCATTATCCATGTCAAATATTAAAGCGCCCCAACTCCAATCGGTAGCCGCTACGCCACTGTACCGGGCGATATCAATAAATTTCCCATTCTTATTATTTAGTTGCAAACAATTTTTTGTGTATTGATAATAAAAACCGGATTTTAATTTTTCGGTAAACAAGCTGATATTATCGAAAGAGCCTGTAGTTTTAAGGCGGTAATCATCTAAAGGCAGCATATCCGTGGTAAACAAATCGAGATAACCATCGTTATTAATATCAGCGATATCCGCCCCCATCGAAGAAAAGCTGGTGTGTTGAAACCATTGCTCCATCTCATCTTTAAAAGTGCCATTTTTCTGGTTGATATATAAATAATCCCTTTCGTAAGAATCATTGGAAACAAATACATCAGGCCATCCATCCCTGTTAATATCACTTACAGATACGCCCAATCCAAAACTAATCAATCCACCATGTATCCCTGCCTGCGAAGTAACTTCCTTAAAAAATCCATTATCATTTCTGTAAAGATGATCGCCACCGCCTTTTAAAAAACCGGCAATTTTCCAAAGGCTATCGGGCAAATCCCGGCGGTTGGCAAAATTCAATTGATTAATTGGGACCGGGCTATTGTTAATCATAAAACAATCCAGGTCGCCATCCATATCATAATCAAAAAACGAAACCTGTGTGGTGTAGGCGGAAATGTCAAGGCCGAATTTAGTTGCGGATTCAGTAAAGGTAAGGTTGTGGTTATTGATGTATAATTTGTTCTTCCTTGTTCCTGTTCCCATGTGGCCGGATGAACAAACATAAATGTCTAACCAGCCATCCCCATCAACATCTGTAAAAACTACGCCGGTGTTCCATTTGTCATCCTTTATAATTCCAGCTTTGCCGGAAATATCTTCAAACTGAAAATTTCCTTTATTGAGGTATAATTTATTTGCACCAACATTGGAAGTAAGAAACACATCCGCAAGGCCATCGTTGTTAATATCGCCAATGGCGGCCCCGCTGCCATTATAAAAATTTCTGAATAAAAAACCATTTTCAAGGCTATCGTCCACAACTTTATTATTAAAATCAATGCCGGTATTGTTCATTAATTCAAATAACGCTATGCTGCTGCCTACCTGATTTTTGCAGGATATAAAAATAACCGCCAAAATGCAACATAAAAGAAGTAGGTATTTTTTCATGAGTTCAAAAAATGCTTCCCGGGTATTAGTTAAAAAGTGAAAGGCCATTGTAACAATGGCCTTTCACGAAAATATAATAAAACAGTTACAAAACTCTGTTATTAGTAGCCCGAGTTTTGTTTTAGGTTTGGATTGGCGGCCAATGCCTGTGATGGAATTGGGAAGATCAGGTATTTTGGATCGTCAGTAGGTTTGTATGGCCAGGGCTTTAAGAATACGCCGAATCGAATTAAGTCTGTTCTCCTAACCCACTCATAATATAATTCCCTGCCTCTTTCGGCAAGCAATGTTCTGGGATCATACGTATTGGCGGGATTAACTAATGTCATAGTTGCCAAAGCTGCTGCTCCTCTTGCAGCCCTAAGTGCATTTACTAAAACCAAAGCGCCAGCATTATCAGTTGCCGCCTTTCTCATCATTGCTTCTGCAACCATTAATACAACATCAGGATACCTGAAGATAATTACATCATTACCAGCGGAACCCGCATAATTTGTAAAATCAGGGGCATATTTTAATACCCGGATCCCTGTTGCTTCCAATAAGCCTGGTACGGTTTCAAACATGCCTGCACCAATAACCGGATTGAAACTTAAGAGTTTTGCATTAGCCCCATCAGCAGGTACCCAACCGCGATAATGCCTTCTTGCGCCAGTTTCATCAAACTGCTGGCCAATTAACAAACCCGGCCTTAAACCAGATACATTCGTTACTCCTGCATAATGCCTTCCTCCAATTCTTTGATCAAGTAACGTGTCATCCGGTGTTTGTGCGGGGGTGGATGATACTCCAAATGTGTTGTAAAATTCAGCAACCGTAGAAAAGCCATTCCAACCGGCATTGGGCGATTCTGGCGTATAAGAATTATAATGCAATGTTCTGTACCAGAAAGACCTTACATCCATGTTATTAGCGGAAACTCCGCTGGTATTATCATAAGCCCATATTGCTTCCCTGGTTTTTGACTGATTATCCGCAGTGAAATTATCAAAATACTTAGTTGTGTAAGAATACCTGCCAGAAGCAATAATAGCATTACCCAGGGTAATTACCTGCTGCATATCAGCATCGGCAAAAGTAGGCGCCGCCCTGTTTATGAAAGCGCCTTTGTTAAGGTAGCATCTCATTAATAACATTCTTACGGCATCAGGATTTGCTTTATAATTGATATTCGCACTTGCGGCAGGGATTGTTGGCAGTATTGCATTCAGTTCACTAATAATAAAATCAATGGCAGTGGCGCCAAATTTTACTTCCGGCGCATTCAAAAGATTATCGCCAGGATTTCTAAAAGGGTATTGTCCATAGAAATCCAAAATGTTATACAATGCATAAGCTCTTAAAAATCTTGCCTCTGCCGCCTGAGAAGCGGTTGGACCAAATGCTAAAACATTAGTTGCGTCAAAATTAATTTTATTGAGGCTGTTAAATGTACCTAACAGTGACCCCAGATCAGCATTCCATTTATGGTTATGCATTACCCTCCAGGCTCCGTTATCATCCCAATCCCCCGCCCTTGTCGCTACAAGTGATTCATCAGAAGTATTACCAGTGAGATTAATTAATTGGCCTACATCTCCAAATGGGCCTGTTAAATCCGAGTAGGCTGTTTTTAATAATAATCCTGTTCCCGAAGCGCCTAAGGCCGCAGCGGTTTGCTGATTGGTTAATGTACTGTTTAAATTTTCATCCAGTTTAGTACATCCACCCAATGCTACCAAAAGCATTAGTGATAATATTTTATATTTATTATTCTGTCTCATAATGTGTTTATTTTTCATGATCATAAAGATAAATTAAAGCCAAAAGAAATGGTTCTTGGAGTTGGATAAGGAACATATTCTATGCTTCTTGAAGGATAGCTATTGTTACTCTTATCAATATTAACCTCAGGGTCGAAACCGGTAAATTTAGTTATAACCAACAGGTTGCTTCCTGAAACAAATGCGGTTAAGCCTTTTACGTATTTACCTACATTCCCAATATTGTACCGAAGCGAAATATTTCTTATTTTAAAATAATCACCCTTTTCCAAAAACCTGGTGGATGCTGCTGCGGAACTAACTGTTTTTTCCGATGAATTGTAGGCGGCTAAGTCAATATTCCTTCCGCCAAGGATACCTGCTAGGTTAGTGATGTTCGTAGCGGTGTTATTATAAATCATAAAACCGGCCGCACCGCCTGCATTAGCGATTAATGATAATTTTTTGAATCTTACATTAAATCCAAAACCATATATTGTATGTGGATTAGGATCACCTGAAAATTCAGGATCAGCAGCAATCAACTGGTTACCATTTGCATCAAAGCCACTGAATTTTTTAAGGTAAAATTCATTTACAGGTCGATTGTTGGTAATTATCTGAGATAAGGTTCCGGATACACCTTGTCCATTTATCTCGCCCGTTAATATTTGAATTGGCGTTTTAGTTCCCGGAGCATAGAAATTAGTTAGCAGGTTTTTATTGTTTGCGATATTGAAATTAACATCCAACCCAAAATCCGGTTTATCTATTACAGCAGCCCCAATTGAAAACTCTACCCCAGTATTTTTAAGGTTAGCGGGCAGGTTAATAAAATATATAGAAGCAGGGGCGGGTTGTATTGCTGTGCTTTGGAAAAGAATATCCGTAGTGTTTTTATCATAGTAATCTATGCTGCCAAAAACCTTTCCACCCAAAACCGAATAATCCAATCCTATATTATATGATTTGGTAGATTCCCACTTTAAGTCTGGGTTGGCAACATTAAATTGGCCTGCTGTATTATAAGCGCTGAACCCGAATTGTTCCTGGGATGCGCCAGCCGGAAACTCCTGGTTACCAGTAATACCCCATGATGCCCTTAATGCGAGGTTAGAAAACACCGTACTTCCCTTCAGGAAATTCTGATTGCTGATATTCCATTTTGCGGCAACTGATGGAAAATAACCGTACCTGTTATTCGCACCAAACTTACTTGATCCATCCGCCCTGATAGTTCCTGTAACAATCAATTTATCATCATAATTTATTACTGCCCTTCCAAAATAAGATTGCAACTCCGTAGTAGGGTTAACAAAAGTATTTGGTGGATTTTGTACATTTCCGTTTCTTAAGATGTCAGTATATTTTATATTGATAATTGAAGACTGGGTTAAATTGGTATTAAACCCTGTTGCTGAATAATTAGATCCGGAAAAGTCAGTTTTCCAATATTCAAAACCTCCAAGTGCATCCAAAGTTAATTTAGATGAAATTTTCGCACGGTAATTTAAAGTGTGCGTAATGGTTTGTGAAGTAAGCTTAGCATACGATTTAGCTCCAACACCCACTCCGGAAATACTGTTGTAACCTCCAATCCAGCCATCAATATTTGTATTTCTTTCACCTGTGCCATTATTAATAGCATATAAAAATTTATATTCCAGGTTATTCACTATTTTATATGAGGCCGAAATATCAGCCAAAATAGAATTTACTTTAGCTATATCAGAATAGGCTTTGCTAAAAGCAATTGGGTTACCGGAGCCATTTCCCGGAGTTATGTAAAGGCCTGCGTTGTCTGTAAATGATTCTGTTGGGTTCCAGCTTAGCGCAGAACTTATTAAATTACCCTTTGAGTCCGCTGTGTTACTAACGTTGGTAATCCCTTCCGTAGTGCTTCCAACTCTCAAGTTAAAGTCAAGGGTTAATTTTTTGTCTAAAAATTTATATTGGCCTCCAAAAGAACCTAAATATTTATCAAGGTTTGAATTTTTAAGAAAACCACGAGCTTTGGAAGCTAAGAATGAAGCACGAAACTTTCCATTTTCATTACCTGAACTTAATGCCAGGCTGTAATCGCTGGATAAATTCTTTTGCGTAATCGCATCCAGTGCATCTACTGTTTGGCCTTTATCAAGAGAAGCGGCAGCGCCATATTTTTTAAGCGCATCCCTGAATTGGCTTGCATTTAGAATTTCATAATTTTTCAAATATCCGACAGATGCGCCAAAACTTGTCCCAAACTCTAATTTAGTTCCCCCTGACAATGCCTTTTTTGTTGTAATTACAATTACACCATTAGCGCCTCTTGAACCATAAATAGCTGCAGAAGATGCATCTTTTAAAACATCAATCTGGGCAATATCATTTGGATTAATATATAAAAGCGGGTTAGATTCGGGAGTAGAACCAAAACCTTGTGTAAGCGTAACACTTGGCCTTGCTGTTCTTCCATCCAAAGGAACCCCGTCAATAACATATAAAGGATTATTTACAGCACGGATAGAGTTATTACCCCTGATTTTAATTGTAGTGGCAACACCCGGCTGTCCGCTGTTGTTTGTAATTTCCAAGCCAGCTACTTTATTTTGTAACAATTGATCCGGAGAAGTAACAAAGCCCTGGTTGAAATCTTTAGATTTAACAGAGGCAATCGAACCAGTTAAGTCCCTTCTGCGGGCGGTACCATAACCAGTTACCACCACCTCATTCAGGTTGCTTGAACTTGTTTCCAAATTCGCATTTACTATTCCGTTGCCGCTTACTTTACTTTGCATTGTAGTTACGCCTATACCTGTAAATATCAATACGGCATCTTTCGGCACATTGATTAAAGTGTAAACTCCCTGTGCATTCGTAAAGGTAGCGGTCTTTGTACCCCTGATATTTACTGTAACACCGGGGAGGGGCTCCCCTTTATTGTCGGTAACCGTTCCGGTAACCGTTTGTGTTTGGGCTAAAGCAAAAGCTGAAAACCAAAAAACTGCCAGCAATAGCATAGCAGACTTTCTCATCATAGCAAGAAGCATAATCGTTAAGTTTTAATTAAAAAAAGTTGATTTAAAAATATTATATGAAGCACAAAAAATAAAATTATTACTATTTTATTTTAAGATAGTAATAAAAATTTCACCTGCTGCATATGAAAATATATTTAAAGTTATTACAGAAAATTTTTTCAAACTGCCAAATATGAATAAATTTACCGCAACCGTTTGCGGAATTGTTTGCGAAATGGTTTGCTGTGAATATATTTTTTGACATTCTTCAATTACTGCTTCCAGAATGAACAATACCACACTTAAAGAAATATCGACTGTGCTGGGACTCAGCATTTCTACCGTGTCAAGAGCATTAAAGAACCATCCCGATATTTCTGAAAAAACCAAACAACGGGTTACTGAACTGGCCAATACACTTGATTATGAGCCTAATGCAAATGCTATCCATTTAAGAACCAACAAAAGCAGTTTATTTGGCCTGGTGGTGCCCTCCATTTCAAACTATTTTTATCATTCTTTTATTTCCTCGGTTGAAGAAGAAAGCCGGCGAAATAATTATTCTTTGATGATCCTGCAATCCGGCGATGACCCTGCTATAGAAACAACGAATTTAAAACTGTGCCGCCAAAACAGGATCAGTGGTTTATTCGCCTGCATATCCACTGAAACCAGTAATGTGGAAGCTTATTTGAAATTAAAGGAATTAAATATACCCGTCATATTTTTTGACAAAGTACCGGATATAAGCAACTGCAATAAAGTATGCGTGGCGGATGAAGCTTCCGCTACGATAGCAGCAAATACTATTCTAATAAAGAAAAAGAAAAAAGTGCTGGCCATATTTGGAAATAATAATCTCCTGATAACGAGGAAAAGATTATCCGCCTTTACTAAAACAATTGATAACAAAATCAACCTGCTGGTCCACCATGCAAATAATGCGGAAGAGGCGGAAGCAATCACCCTTGCCGGCCTTTCACAAAAACCGGATACTGTTTTTTGCATGAGCGATGAAATTCTTACCGGGGCCATGAAAGCTGTACAAAGATCTGCCTTAAAAATACCGGTGGATATTTCAGTTATCGCCATCAGCAATGGCTTTATACCAAAATTATATTTTCCCGAAATTACGTATGTGGAAACGAGCGGTTATAAATTAGGCAAGCTGGCTTTTACGAGTATGATGGCATGCCTGGCAGGCAGCACTTTCATCCAGGAACTTACAACGGAATCCGTATTGGTAGAGGGTGGGTCGTTGTGATGTGTGATGCCTGATTTAAGACCATAGTCAGTGAAACCGCCGACAGATGAAGATTCATCATGCCACTCAATTGCTTGTTATACCTACAACTATACTTCGCAACGCATAAAAAATTGAGTAAACTTTTTTGTCCAGGCTGTGAAGCAATGGGCATCATAGTTGCGTCGCACTCGTGTACTACATACCATTGGGGATCTTTAATTGCGTTTTAAATTAACAATTATCACCCCCTTTTGGAACATCCCGATTTTTCGGGAAGGGGATGGGGGTGGGCTATTTTATTTGGTTATTAAACAAAACAAAATTCACTAATTTACCCGTTGTGCAGTATAACAACCAGGGAGGATGCTTTTATTGAACCCGGATTTTGAATGACCCTTAAACCCGCCCTGCCGCACCAGTCAGACAGTTATCTTTTTAGCGAAGGCTCTTTATATCAAATATATTTAGTGAAATTTTCTAAAATAAGGTGCATTAACGCAGCATGGGTATTTCAAAAGCCTTTGCCCTATAATTAAATTGATTAAATTTGATAAAATGTTTTTATGGAACAAACAATTACATTAAAGCCAAGTGAGCTAAATTCAGATCTTTTTGAAGCCTTACGTAAATTATTTTCATCCATAAATGCCTCTGAAGTAACTATTTCAGTAAAAACGCCTAATACCGCTGCTTTTCTTAGAAATGAAACCCTGGAAGAAACCAACCAAAGAATAGAAACTGCAGCTAAATATTTTGAGGAGGGAAATGAAGGTATTTTCTTTTCATTCGAAGAATTTAAAGAACTTTCATTAGCGCTCCCTAAATTTAAATAATGCGTGCCATATATTTTGAACCTGGAGCTTACAAGGATTTTATTGAATGGGCTAAAAAAAATCCCGAAATATTTAGTAAAATAACTTTACTTATTCAGGATATACAAAGAGATTTTTTTAAAGGATTGGGAAAACCAGAACCCCTAAAAAATAATCTCCAGGGATTTTGGTCCCGAAGAATAAATGATGAACACCGGCTTGTCTATAATGTTACTAACGATGCAATTCGCATATATTCCTGTCATGGTCATTACTCAGATTTTAAAAACAGGTAATTAATAAAGAATATTAAAACCCTTGATCCAGAACGATTAGGACCCTTTATTCCGCAGACTTAAATGGGTGATTCATGCATTACCATAAAATATTTTTATTTCTATTCTTCTTTTTCTTTTGGCCCGATGGCCGTGTTTTTAGCCCCGGTAAAAATAGTTTTCCAAACCAGGTTAAAGAATGACTTGGTAATATCCCGCTCGTAATTAACTTCTTTATTGTTGGCCCTGCTGGTATTTTCGTTTTTTATAAGCGTATTGGCGAGCAAACTTACCAATCCCTTCTTCTTTAATTCGGCATCATCCCCCATTTTTAAAATTTCCATTTTTAACCCATGGTAAAGAAATAAAATATTCCCTATCGCTTTGGTATCAGTGCCATCCAGGTTAAACACCACTTCATCTATCCGGCCCTCTTTTACGGAAGCCATCGCCAGGGGCTCAATGATTGAATTTAAAGTAACGGCATTCATATCCGAAAGCCCGCCTTTTATCCTGAACACACCATTGCCGGCATTCAAAGGAAATTGCCATTCGGTAGATATATTGCCGGCGCCTAAAAATTTTGCGGTAGCATTTAATTTTAATAAAGCATTTACTTTGATGCGGCCAGGAATATTGGTAACATTTACCATCGTAGCATTGATATCGCTGAAAAAAACGTTCGCCGTAAGCTTTGATTTTAATGCCTTCTCTCTATATGAAACAGAGCCATTGCTGATTTTAACAGTATGTAGATAAATGGGAAAAGGCAATTTCAATAACGACTGGTGAGGGTATTTGCCGATCTTACTGGCGCTGTCAGGCGGCAGGGTGCGATCATTAAATATTTTTAAGATGGGCTGAAAGGCCGCGTTTTCCACTTCAAGCTCCTTATTGGTTATAAGCCTTGTGATATTTACTCCTGAAAGAATAATATTATTCGCGGTAAGATTGTATTGATCTCTTTGGTGACGGCTTTGGTTTACAAACTGTTGCTCCGTGAGCAGGGGTTTCAATAAAAAGTTTTTGACTTTTACTAATGAAGCGGCATTATTAATAGTAAAATCACCCACGCTTATCTTATACAGCTCATCCTTCGTATTAAATGAAAAACCATTCGCTGACAGCTCCCATTCCGCATTGTTTATAAGGTTATTGATGGAAGTGCCTTCATTTATTTTAAGCATTTTCGTTACCTTGAAAGTGGCATTATTCAATATAAAAGGAGCTTTGCCTGGTTGAGCTTTATCGGCTATGATAAATTTCGTGCTCCGTAAATTGATACCAGCTATCTGTGCCTGATCAATCATATCCGTTGA
>JANOTW010000393.1:0-4941 GCA_031416575.1 Ferruginibacter sp. | reverse complement strand
TGGGGGCTTTCGGCTATTGTTCTTAATGTTACCAGCAGTTCTATTTGAATGATTTTAATTTGTTTTCAGCATAATCTTCTAAAGCTTTAACGGATACAAAATAGTCAGCCATTGTCTTTTGGAAACTTGTAAGGTCTTGATTACGAAGTGGCATCATTTGAACCATGCCGTCCATAACCATAAAGTGGCTAGAGTCTTCAATGTTTGTAAGAAGTCTGACTAAGGTTGTATCTAAAAATGGCATTTTTGCAAATATCTTGGCTGTCGAAGCAATACTTCTTTTTTTTTGGTAATCGATATATTGAATCCAGTTTGCATAGTTGCCTATGCCACCCAGCAGTAAAGGTGCATTCGCATGCGGATCAATGGATTTACAAATTGTAGTCAATTCTACATCGTTTGGGTAACGGTCATTTAAAGTGATATTTGAAGCTTTGGCCATCTCATTTATTAAGCCTAAACAACTTCCGATTACCATATATACTTTCTTAGTAACATAAGCATATAAGTTCTCATTATCTTTCTGGGCTTTTATGTGAACCACCAAAAAATAAAAGATAAAAGCAGAAATATATGACATGCAAAGTTTATAGACAATGTCACCAATTTTAGCTCCTCCATTAAAAAATTCTGGAATGCCTTTTAGCCAAAAGTCAATAGCAAAAATTGTTACTATGCAAATGATAAAAAGAACTGAAATGTCCTTTCGAAGTGTTTTTATTAATCGGAGAAATTTGCTCATTGAATTGCTTGTAACGTTCATGGCTTGCCGAAGTTGTGGTCATAGATATTCGTCCACCCCGGCTAACTGAAGCTAAATTTATAAATAAAAGTTGATGATATGCACATAGCTAAATTAATAACGTCAAGCTGGATATGAAGCCAAATTGAAAAACAGAAGCTGACGAACGTAATTCGTCAGCCCCCATTTTGGCAAACCCAATGTTAGCAGCATACCTTAGTCGTCGCTCTTACTAATGTCCCCAGGCTTTTCACCTTTCTCAATTCTATCTGTGGGAAACCTCGGAATTTCAGGAATGTCATTTAACTCAACTCTTCCTGTTGGAAATTGAGGTACAACTGGTTTAGCAGGCGTTGGGGTTGTACCTGAATTGTCTTTGTCATTACTCATAGTGATAAATATTTAAGTGCGATTAATAAAAATTTTACTCCTGTCAATAGTAAAGTTACAATAATAAAAATTTTTGCTTTGTGTAAGTCGAGGCTTCTCTTGTCATTGAATACAATATGGTCGTCAGTGTAATGTGTCAGCTTATCAATAATTATTGTCTCAAAATTTAGTTTTTCGTTTTCGTCAACTTGAGCATTATATTTTGGAATTTCACTGAACTCGAAATTTCTAATTTCAGTTGTAAGTCCCAAATTCCTGTAGCCAAATCCTTTGAATAAATTATTGTAAGAACGTATCAAATAAAATATGCAAATTATGAATGAAACAAGTAGTAAGGCTAATAATATGTTCGTGAATACAATTACGCATTTCTGATGTATGGTTTCCTCTTTGCCTATTAAGTATGAATTTGCAGCCACAAGAATTGTCAAAATTGTAATAGGTAAATTTATTGCAGCATCTAAGTCTTTACGTCGATTAAGTTCTCTATCGTATAGACTTTTGTAGAATTGATAACTGTCCATAAGCCTTACTAAATTTAAGTTTTTTTTTCTTCAGCCACATTTTCATCTCCTTTATTTTCACCTGCTTTAACGGCTTCAACGACAGATGCCATAAAGTCTCTATCTTGTTCAATATCTTTAATTACGATGTCGACTTGTTCCATAAACTTTTTATCTTCTTCTGAGCCTTTTTCTGGTGCACTTGTACTTAAAAAAGTTCTCAACATTTCAACCACTGCAGTCTTTTTTACTTCTTGTATTTTTAAATATTTTGAACGTTCAAGAATTAGGTTCATCCACATTCCGATATTGAAACACAAGAAAGTAAAACCTAAGTGAAGTAAACCTTCTTCGTCTACGTCCGCAGGGGCTGCTTTTGTAAATGTGTCAAGCAAATATTTTTTATGGCCATTGGCTATCTCAAAGCATTTGGTGAAATTGTCTACATACTGAACGTGAGCAAATTTATTTCTGACTACAGCAAATATTTGAAATTGTCGGGCAATTTCTTTGGGAACAAATTTTAAGTCAGTGAGTAGATTTACTTTGGCATTAAAACTTAATGCAGAATTTTGATATCCTAATGATTTTGAAGATTCGGGTTCAATGTTTAGAATATAACCGAGGATGCCAGAAATGCCTGCTTCAATGGCAACTCCTTTCTCCATAACTTCTGCTCTTGTTGTCTGATACATGATGTTTAGGTTGCGGCTAACGTTTTACGGCTTGGCGATGTGGTGAAATTTGAAAAACCGTCAGCCCGTAACCGCAGGCAAATTGCAATATTAAAGTTGAAGATAACAACAGAAAGCCAAATAGTAATTCTTCTGCCCGAACAAATGCTAAATAGAATTACCAATGTTCATTGTTACTCCGTCAAGCAACCATATTGCCAAACCGATGTAAGCGGTTCGTGCCATTATCAAGCGGTAATTGCTTTTCGTGATTTTGTTTTAACCGATATCAAGTTAGAAGATTTGCTTTCTTTTTTCTTCTTTTTAGCGAAATATTGCGACAAAGCAACCTCTTCTTCTTTGGTCAAAGACCCTAGTCCGCCAATAAAATCCGGTTCGTTTATTTGTTTTTTCATAAACTTAAATTTTTAAAATAACGGTCAATAAGTTTTAATGCAGCGTTTGTTTCAATAATCATAACCCGTCCTCCGAAATGAAAAGCGCCTAACGTTTTTTCATAATGGTCTATAAGTTGAGATTTTGAAAGGAATGATACATTGCCTTCATGTCCACGCTGAAATGAAAGTCTGCAAGCAAAAGCCACAAGGTTTCCTGCAACGCCTGCATACATTTTAGTCTTACCTCTATTAAAAGGTGCATTTTCTACAAGGTGCATGTAAACGTGGTCAGTTTTTACTTCAATGCAAATCAGTCCTTGAATAACATTTGGGTTACCCAAAATTGTCAATTTATAAACTTCTCGTTCTGGTTGCTTGTGTTCAAATTTCCAATCAAAAAGCCAACTGTTTTTCTTTGTTACATTCTTAAGGTCAGAGGCAGAAACAAGCGAAACTTCGGTTTGGAAACTGTCTCCTGTAACTACATTTTCAACAGACTTTGTAAGCTTGTCTATTAAAAAATCAAATCCTGATATTTGTCCTTTTTTCACTGAACGAATTTACGATACAAAAGGGTCTGAGCAATAGTTCTTTGCGATTTGTAGCGTATCCGACGGCATAACCGCTAACGGTTACGGCTTGGCGATGTGGCGGTATTTGAAAAACGTCAGCCCGAACCGCAGCTGAATAGAATTACTAATGTTGAAGATAACTACAAAAGCTCAATAGTAAAAGTCAAGCCCGGACTGCAGATGATAGCGAACAAAAAGCTGAGAATATATTCGTCGCCCCGCCATATTGCCAAACCGAATGTTAGCGGCATACTCTTCTTTTACCTAACCAAAGTCTATCCTTCTTAGAGTAGTCCTCAATTGAATTCACTAAAGTGCTTATAAACCCTTCTTCTCCAATTGTGGATATTGAATGCCAAGCTGTTCGAGGTAGGTTTTATATTTTGAAGGATCGTAATAATATTTTTTTAGCTGAGGTCTAAATTCGTTCATAATCTTTTTATTGAGATAGATAGCAGGCGGAGTTGTTGATTCTATAAAAGAAATATATTTCGTCTCTTTTGTTTGAACATTTTTATGATAATCCCATGCATCTGTAATGATCTTCGCATTAGTAAGCATATCAAGTAAAGTAGCAGCAACTACTTTACTTCCAGCTACTACCCCTTTGTGTGCGATGGGTGTAGCCATTGCGATACCATCGGCCCAGTTATGCCCCGGTGTACCGGGGATGTTAGATGGATAACGAAATACAACGGTCGGAACATTCCATGCAATATCAGCGATGTCGTCACTACCGGCTCCCCACGAAAATTGAACAGGGCCCTTTAATGTATCGAGCTTGGTTGCCAATCCGTCAATGGGTTCACCAAGTTGTGTTTTCTTTGGGGCATTTACAAGTTTTTGAACAGCTCTTGCTAATTGTTGGTCGGACGAATCCCATACAGGCAAACCAACAGTTTTAATATTTTTATATACCGCTTCAGCAATCGATTTATTGAAATGCCCGGGCCACGCAGTGCCCAATAACTGGTGCGAAACTTTAGTGCCTGTCATTGCCGCCACCGATTTGGAATAAAGAATTGCATCGTCATACATACTCTTGATATCTTCATAAGTTCTTTCCCTAAGGTAATACCACACAGCTGCTTTGGAAGGGACAACATTTGGCTGATCGCCGCCATCCGTTATTACATAGTGCGAACGTTGTGTAGGTTTTAGGTGCTCTCTTTTAAAATTCCATGCTACATTCATTAGTTCAACAGCATCCAATGCACTCTTGCCACGCCACGGTGCACCGGCAGAATGTGCGGAACTTCCCTCAAATTTAAATTCTACAGATACCAAGCCGTTATTGCCCGCATCTCCCCACGCGACTCCCATATTGCTACTAACGTGAGTAAAAATGCACGCATCAACATTTTTGAAATACCCATCACGTATATACCATGCTTTTGTACCCACTAATTCTTCAGCAACTCCGGGCCATATTATTAAGGTACCTGCCATCTTTTCCCGTTCCATTATTTTTTTTACTTCGATAGCGGATAAAATCACCAACGGCAATCCTGAATTGTGTCCTTCACCATGACCGGGAGCATCATTCACAATCGGTTCTTTATAAGCTACACCCGGCTTCTGAGAAGCTTTTGGGATACAATCTATATCGCTTCCAAGAGCAATATCTTGTTTGCCATTACCCCACTTTGCCATCCACGCGGT
>JANOTW010000392.1:0-2285 GCA_031416575.1 Ferruginibacter sp. | reverse complement strand
CACAGGGTCAAATACAAAAATGAATAATTTAATAAATTTTATTTGTAAGTGTATCAATTGAATAGGTGTAGTAATATTTCTATCTTTTTTAAGCAATAATTTAAGCGGAAAAGAGTTATATCACGGATACAATTTGAAATGTAAACTTAATGGACGATTATTTGGCGGATGGTGCATTCATATGTAAAATTTTTAAACCTTTAAAATTTTGTGCAAAACGATTTTGAATATGACCGGTACAATCAATACTGCTGAACGACAATTGTATGACCTCTGCTTCCTTGAGCAAATGAATGATAAAATTTTTTTGAGGGAGGTAATTGAATTATACATACGCGATACAGATAGTGACCTGGGGGATATGAAGCGGGCATTTGATGCCAACGACTGTGACACAGTTTATAGAACGGCCCACAAATTAAAAAGCAGTACTAGCTTACTTCAGGCAAATAAATTATTTGCCATATTAGAAGAAACTGAAATAATAGCACAAAAAGGGGCCGGGCCCAACCAGCTTGATGAACTTTTGGCAATGGCCCGAATTGAATTTGAGTACCTAAAAACCGCCCTGGAATTGCACCTAAGAGAAATTGATAATTGATAATTGATAATTGATAATGCAGGATGAGTAATGATTGATGAGGGATTGTGCGTGATGAATTTATTTGCATGATGTAACCAAAAACCGTAAACCAATAACCGCAAAACCCACCAAATATGAAAATTTTAATAGCCGAAGATGAACCCATTATGTTGAAAACAATGGAGTTGAAACTTAAAAGGGATGGCCATCGTGTAATTACGGCCAATAACGGCCGCGATGCGATACAACTCATTAAAGACAATGATGTTGACCTGGTAATTACCGATATCATGATGCCTTACACCTCTGGCCTGGAAATACTTGGTTTTGTAAAAAATCATTCCGGCAAAAAGATCCCGGTAATCGTTTTATCTGCAATGGGCCAGGAAAGCGTGGTGGTAGAAGCATTCAACCTTGGTGCCGATGATTTCATAACAAAACCATTCAGCCCAAATGAATTGTCTTTAAGGGTAATGCGTTTTGCTGCAATGGTAGCTGCTTGATACCCCCGGCCGGCTAAGAAGGTTTTTCTTCTTTGAATATATAAAATTGAGCATTGAAAATTTCCAGGGCGTAGCGCTTTAAAATGGCCGGTATTCAATTTTCAATGCTCAATGCTCAATTGATTCAGCTTATATTGCACACCGGATAAAAACGTGCGTAAAAATTTTTGTCCAGGCAGGGAAGCAATGGCCATCATCGTTGCATCGCTTGCCGACTTTCGGCATCCCGATGTTACACTTGAATCGGGACTTGTACTGAATACCATTGGGGAACTTTAATTGCGTTATACTGGGCGGTTTATTAAGCCAGCCTGCAAAGGGGTCCAGCAAGAAACTCATTGCCTTTAAAATTTCATGAAGCGGGCATGGTCCACCTGTTTATCTGAATAGAAAATAAACAAATTATCAATTATCAATTAATAAATTATCAATTAATAAATTATCAATTATCAATTATCAATTAATAAATTATCAATTATCCTACCTCCTTTCAAAATAATTCTTCTCGGCAAAGTCGCCTTCGTGCATACGGAGTACCTATACCTGGCGATTATTTTTTTTACCTTCATTACCCTGGTGCTCGTTATCAGCATGGCGCTGATCTTATTACGTAAAAAAAATATCCTGCGAAAAAGAAAATTGCTTGCCAACTATCTGGAGGAATGGGTAATGAATGTTATACTTGAAAATAATATTGAGGCAAACCATGTATTTTCGATCCCCAATTATCTGGAGTTTTTATTGCAAGGCAAACTGGCGAAAAAAGTATTGTTGCGTGAGTTGATGAAAGCGAAAAAAAGTTTAAGTGGAAATTCGGGGGACAATTTGGTAAAAATATACAACCAGCTCAACCTTCAGGAAATATCCCTGCGGCGTGTAGCAAGTAAACTATGGCATATAAAAGTTAAAGGGATACAGGAGTTAGCCATCATGAACCAGCATTCAAACCATGAAAAAATATTTGAACTGACGAATCACAAGGATTATATGGTACGTATGGAGGCGCAAACGGCAATGGTCCGTTTACAGGGATATAAGGGCCTGCAATTTTTCGATAATCTTTCGTACCAACTCACAGAATGGCACCAGTTAAATTTATTAAGCCTGCTTGCCCACCTGCCAGTTACTGCCGAAAATGGAATATACAACTGGTTAAATTCCTCCAATGCTTCCGTGGTGCAGTTTTCTTTGAAACTGAT
>JANOTW010000391.1:0-1525 GCA_031416575.1 Ferruginibacter sp. | reverse complement strand
TAGATGACCATTCTACCGATAACACCGCCGAAATAATTTCAAGCTATCATGAACAAAATGTACAACTGATTTCCTTGAAAGATTTTGTAGCGGCAAACGAAATAAATTCTTATAAAAAGAAAGCAATTGAAATTGCCATCCAACAATCAGGCGGCGACTTAATTGTAACTACGGATGCTGATTGCATCGTTTCGCCAAACTGGCTGCAAACCATTGCTACATTTTATGAAGAAAAAAAACCGGCTTTCATAGTTATGCCCGTTTCCATTAATTGCAGCAATAAATTTATTGAAATATTTCAGGCGCTCGATTTTATGACCCTGCAGGGAATTACAGGAGCATCTGTGCATAAAAAATTTCACAGCATGTGCAATGGCGCCAACCTGGCTTACACAAAAAAAGCATTTACCGAAGTGGGCGGTTTTAATGGCATAGATACTATTGCCAGCGGTGATGATATGCTGCTGTTGCATAAAATATTTAATCTTTATCCCAACGGTATCGCCTATTTAAAAAGTAAAGAGGTAATAGTACAAACTCAACCAGTAAAATCAATCGCTCAATTCCTTAATCAACGCATACGCTGGGCCAGCAAGGCGGATAAATATGATGATAAAAGAATTTTCGCCGTACTGTTATTGGTCTATTTTTTTAATGTGTGGATCTTAGTGTTAGGCCTGGGGGCTGTGTTTTTTAAATTTGGTTATTATTTTATTGCGCTTTTAGCGGCTAAAACCATCATTGAATTGTATTTTTTGTACCCTGTGGCCAGGTTTTTTAATAAGCAAATAATACTTTGGTGGTTCCCTTTGGCGCAGCCCCTTCATGTTTTATATACTGTTATTGCGGGGTGGCTTGGTAAGTTTGGTAAATACACCTGGAAAGAAAGAACGGTAAACTAATTCAATGAAATTGTAATTTACACCATGCCCCAACATTCATTTTCCTTTTCGCGACAAACCTGGAAGCGGCTTAAAAAAAACAAAGGCGCTTTATTTGGTTTGGTGATCATTGCGGCAGCGGTTTTTATAACAATTTTCGGATACCTGGTTGCACCCGATGGTTCGCCCAATGCTGATTTGCAAACAGTAGAAATACAGGCCAAAAAGCCGGGCTATTCACAACTTTTTTTAAAAATACCGGATAAAAAGAATAATAAGGTTAGTTTGTTTGCCAGATTAATCAATGGTAAACCGGATGATTACCGCTATCTGCCTATCAGCGGTTATGCCATCAAAAATGATACGCTCCAGGTAAATAAATATGTGGATGAAGATACTTCCGTTATTCAGTATTATTCCATAAATCAGCTTACCAATCATCAGCGTGACAGGCTCATCTCCGAAAATATAATTACAAAAACATACCTGTTTGGTACAGATAAGTTTGGACGGGATATTTTAAGCAGGCTGATGATCGGCACCCGGGTTAGCCTTGCTGTAGGGTTGATCGCCGTCATCATTTCCCTCACACTCGGAACCATATTGGGCGCATTGGCGGGCTATTACCGCGGGCGCATAGACGA
>JANOTW010000390.1:0-11849 GCA_031416575.1 Ferruginibacter sp. | reverse complement strand
TTAAAACGCAATTAAAGATCCCAATTGGTATGCGGTACAAGAGTACCCAAATAAACCGGGGCTGATGTTTCGCTAATTACAACGAGTATAAAATTTACAGGTCAATTATTTATAAAGGGCGAACTGTTTTCTAAAAGGAGGCATAATTTGAAGACCCTGTTTTGCCCCCGGCCCCTGAAGGGGAGGTCTTCTGCCAGTTCATTAACTGCGCCTGATGAACCGCCCGGTATAACGCAATTAAAGTTCCCCAATGGTATTCAGTACACGAGGGCGACGCAACGATGCCTAATTGAAATACTTCTGCCGGGACAACAAAAAAATATGGTTGTATAGAAGGGTCCCGATACGCTTCTCTATCGGGATAGACTGTCCCGATACGCATACGCTATCGGGATTATCAACGCAACGATGCTTATTCAGGGCGCTGATGCCTGGACAAAAAAAATAATAAAGCATGCACTTTAAACTGCGAAAGATAAGAATTTCTGAGTCTGCGAATTATAGTGTATTTAACTTTACAAGGTAAGCAGTTCTGAAACTCCACAACCTGCATACTTTCTTTGAGGCCTCAAAAAAACATTGTGCGACTTGTTCCAAATTTTTTGGATTATTATCTTGCGTGGGGTATAAAAACTATTCAATCCCTAATTCCTTCTGTATTGTTTCCAATGATCTTCCTTTTGTTTCAGGCAAAAATTTCCATACAAATACCAGGTGCAGCAGCATCATCACACTGTAAAACATGAAAGAATAAAATCCTCCTCTTGCACTTCCTTCTACAATGATGGGAAAGGTCCAGGAAATAATGGCGGCCATTATCCAATGCGTAAAACTTCCCAGTGAACCACCCTGCGAACGAACGGAATTAGGAAAAATTTCTGAAATAAATACCCATATTACAGCGCCCTGCGAAAAACCAAAAAATGCGATAAACCCGATCAGGTAAATGATTACATTGCTGTCGGGCGCACTGCTGCTAAACGCCATTGCTGTCAGCGCCAGGAAAACGATCATACCTACCGAACCTATCAGCAGCAAAGTTTTTCTGCCAAATTTATCTATCATCGTCATGGCCAGTAAGGTGAACAATAAATTGGCTGCACCAATATACACGGGTTGCAAGTAGGCCTGTGCTTTATCAAAACCCGCCATTTCAAAAATACGCGGCGCATAATAAATGATTGCATTTATACCGGAGAGTTGGTTGAACATGGCGAGTATAACAGCATATGCGATTGGCTTGCGGAATTTTTTTTGAAATAATCTTTCCGCATGATGTATTACCGAATTGCGAATATCATCAATGGCTTTTTGTGGATTGTCTTCACCAATGCGCTGCATGATTGGAATAGCTTCCGCATCCCTGTCATTGAGGATCAGCCAACGCGGGCTTTCAGGAATTGTGCGAACCAGCAATGAGAATAATCCTGCGGGAATCACCATGATACCCAACATCCAGCGCCATGCATCATCGCCAATGCCCGCAAATAAAAAGTTGGTGATATAAGCCACAAAAATCCCCAACACGATATTTAACTGAAATGAACCGGCTAACCGTCCACGTAACTGAGCCGGAGATATTTCAGAAATATACATGGGGCCTACCACGGAAGAAGCCCCCACTGCAATGCCGCCAATAAAACGGAAGGTGATGAAAAGCAACCAGGCGGATACCGAAGCGCAACCAATGGCTGATAATAAATAAAGTATAGCGATGGCGATCAATACTTTTTTGCGGCCATAACGCCGTGCAGGGTAACCTGCGATAATAGAACCCAACACAGTGCCTATTAAACTGGATGCTACCGTAAAGCCCTGCCAGAAAGGGCTAAGGTGCCACAATTGCTGAATGGTTTTTTCAGCGCCGGAAATAACGGCTGTTTCAAAACCAAATAAAAATCCGCCCAGGGCGGCAATGAGGGCGATACGAACAGGATAAGCAAGCATAAGAATCGTTTTAGTAATTAAATTTATTGGATAAAAATCAATATCAAATATTTATTTCTTTCAAGCCAATGGAAGTAGGTAAACCATCAAGGCTTTTTAAGTTTTTTTCCTGTACATATTCCTTTAATCCTTCTTCGCCTTTTTTCTCAGCCCATTCAAAATGAATTTTTCTTTCACCTTCATAAGTGTAAAGTGGAACGCCAAACCCACAGGAAGTTTGTACCATACTGATTTCCGCAACTATTATTTGCCGGGTGCTTGGGTGAATTATAAAATGTGAAGCATACTTATCCCAATCTTTGTCTCCGGGTAAAATGGTAAAACCCTTTCCATACAATCGTAAAATATTGGGCTCCCCTTCAAAGGAACAAAACATAAAAGTAATACGGCCGTTCTCCAGTGTGTGAGCGGAGGTTTCGTTGCCACTGCTGATAATATCCATATAGGCAACTTTGTTGGCTGACAAAACACGGAAACAGTCAAGCCCTTTTGGCGAAAGATTGATATGGCCTTCAGCGCTTAATGGGGCGGTGCTTACAAAAAACAGGTGTTGCTTTTCAATAAATTCCTGGTGCGCCTGTGCTATGGATGTTTGAAATTTTCCCACAATGAATATGGAGTTTATGGTTAAATAAAAAGAGAAAGATAATTATTATTTTTTTGAGTGGCCGGCCAATGTCAAATATTCAGGGTGCATTGTAAATTTTCGTTTTTTTATTTGTTACCCGGCAGAATTTTTTCATGGCATCATCCCTGTCTGCTTGACGCAGTCAGGCAGGGTTCCCGTGGCGGGGCTCCCTTGTATTTCCATATTTTCATGGCAGCTTCCCTGCGTTCCGTTAATTCCGGTTTAACGGAATTCTCTTGTATTTGTTTATTTTGTACCCGTGGTTAAGCCCCACCGGCCTGCCATGCGATTAATGTATCTTAGTACAAAAAGAATGTAAGCCAGCCATTTTAAACATTACGGCACTATCCACGGCAGTAATTGTATATGGAATCACACCAGGGTTTGCAACCATTAAGGAAAACAAATGTTTACAGTAAAATAAATAATTGATATGAATATTCCTGAGGTTCAGTTATTAACAGACGACCTTGATCAAACCAGGTATTTTTACCATGAAGTATTGGGTTTGGAAATTCATTCTTCTGACAGCGCTGTTACCAGGTTTTCAGCCGGGCTTTCCGTATTGGCCTTTCAAAAGTCTTGCAACATCAAGCCCGTTTATCATTTTGCCTTTAATATCCCCAATAATAAATTCGAAGAAGCGATGGATTGGGCAGGTTCAAAATTGAACCTGATAGAAATAACCCCTTCCAATTATGTTGCGGATTTTAAAAGCTGGAATGCCAAGGCATTTTATTTCTTTGATAATAATAAAAACATAGTGGAGATGATCGCCCGCTTTGATCTTGACAATAGTTCACAAAAATCATTTGATGGTTCGTCTATTTATTCCATTAGCGAAATAGGAGTAGTGGTTGAAAACCCGAAACTATACGCACACGGACTTTTGGCGAATTATAACCTGCACTTTTTTTCCAGGCAAATGCCTACAGACAATTTTATAGCGGTTGGAGATGATAACGGCCTTTTTATAATTGTTACTGAAAACCGGGATTGGTATCCCACCAATATCCGTTCTTCAAGGCATTGGGCCAAAATAACTATCCGGTTGCCTGGGAAGCTTGAAGAAATAACGCTTAATAATTTAGATTAAAAAAAATGGCACCCGCTTTTATATGTAGAAATAATTATTGATGAAAATTGCTAACTTAGAGCTTATAAAACTTTCCCAGGTTAATAATTGATTGATTATTTCCAGATTTTTTCCACTTGCCATTATAAAATTGAACAATAATTCATGTATTGAGTTATTGTAATGATGACCAGCGTGAGTGGGTATATCATTGTATTAATTATTTGGCGGATAAAGGAATGCGGCAATCTGCATTTTGCCTGTAAAATTTAAAGACATCCATTCATGACAGAAATAGGAATTACCACCCTCATGTTAATCATCTCAAATATTTTTTGCTCAGTTCAGGGACTGAATGACCGTCTTTCCTTTGAGCGGTTTAATTTGCAAATTGATAAGGTCCTTTTAAAGAAAAATAATGAACGACTGTTTACATCGGGCTTTTTTCATGTCAACTGGCTCCATCTTATTTTAAACATCGCATCCCTGTGTTTTTTCAGCGGAGGCGTGGAACTGCATCTGGGCGCAGCAAAATACCTGATAATTTATTTTGCAAGCCTGTTGGGTGGAAACCTGTTCGCGCTGTTTATTCACCGGCATCATGGTGATTATACTGCTGCTGGCGCATCTGGCGCCGTAAGCGGGATAATATTCGCGACGATCGCATTATTCCCCGGGTTTCAGATCGGTTTTTTGGGAATACATTTCCCTATACCCGGCTGGTTTTATGGATTTCTGTATGTATTATTTTCAATTTATGGTATTAAATCTAAAAGAGATAATATTGGGCATGAAGCACATTTGGCAGGTGGCTTAGCAGGACTTATTATAGCGGTTTTGTTGGAGCCTGCTTCTTTCTCAAATAATTATTTGGCCATACTATGCATTACCATACCCTCATTGTTTTTTATTTTTATCATTATTACAAGGCCCCGGTTTATATTGATTGATAATATTTTTTTTAATCAACATGAAAATAGTTGCAAAATGGAACCTATCCGCCATTCAGAAAAAGTGGATCATCAAAAGGAAATTGATTTAATATTGGAAAAAATTCATCAAAACGGAATGGAAAGCCTGTCAACAACAGAAAGGGAAAAACTAGATTATTATTCGAAGATAATACGGTAGAAGAATTGCAGCAAGCAGGGCACAACGGATTTCAATAATGGCGCTCATCTTTACATTAATACCTATATCAACCATATTTTACAAAATGAAATTATTTTTTGCTTTCATTATTATATTGACAGGTTTGTATAGTTGCAGTAATAATCCAGGATCCCCTGAAAAAGATATTACAGCATCCGCACCGGCAACACCTGTTATAAATTATGCGGTAACAAAATTTTTTCCGCATGATACCTCCTTATACACTGAAGGATTTTTAATACATGACGGGCAACTATTTGAAAGTACAGGATCACCGGAAAATCGCCCTCAAACAAAATCTGTTATTGGTATCATTGATTTGGCAACAGGAAAAATGGATAAAAAAGTAGAAATTGACAAGTCGAAATATTTTGGAGAGGGTATTGCTATTCTGAATGATAAGCTTTACCAGCTTACTTATACCACCCAGGTAGGTTTTATTTATGATGTCAAAAATTTTAAGCGGATAGGCCAGTTCAGATATGCCAATAAACAAGGATGGGGTTTAACAACGAATGGTAAAGAGCTGATCATGAGTGATGGCACCGATAAATTAACTTTCCTGGATACAGATATCTTAAAACCAGTCAGTGTATTAAACATCACTGAAAATGGTTTACCTGTAGTTAAACTGAATGAACTGGAGTTTATAAAGGGGTTTATATACGCCAATATCTGGCTTACTGATTTCATCGTAAAAATTGATCCATCCAATGGCAAAGTGTTAGGTAGGCTTGACCTTGCATCATTAACCTTTGAAGCAAAAAATAAATATCCGGAAGCTGATGTATTAAATGGTATCGCCTATGATGCCGCAGCGGATAAAATATATGTTACGGGCAAATTGTGGCCAAACATTTATCAAATAGAATTTCCCCGTTAAATCCGCCGAACTTAAAAAATTGCCTGGCAAGAAACGGGTTACCGTCATCTAAATAGTTATCTGTGGGTTTTGAATTTAGTACAGGTTGGCAATTTAATAATATCCCAATATCCCAATCCAGCTACCCGATCTTTACCTTACCCGCTAAAATAGTAGTAGCCAGCCCAATCAATGCAATCACTGTAAAGGACCAACGCAAACTGAACGCTTCCGCAATAAATCCAATCAATGGCGGGCCTATTAAAAAACCGAGAAAGCCAATGGTGGAAACTGCGGCCAGTGCTACACCTGGCAGCATTGTTTTCGATTTTCCTGCCAGGCCATAAACCAGGGGCACCACCGATGAAACACCCAGGCCAACCAGTAAAAAGCCAATGGTGGCGGGTACCAGGTATGGAAAAATAACAGCGGTGAGTAAACCGGCAGTAATTACAATGCCACTAAACTGCAACATTGTTTTTACACCAAATTTTGTTACCAGCCTATCGGCTATAAAGCGCCCGGCTGCCATGCTGCTCATAAAGGCTACATAGCCAAGGGTGGTATAGGACATTGGCACCTGTACTACTTTTTGAAAATATACACCGCTCCAGTCGAACATGGTTCCTTCGCAAACCAGGCAACCAAATGCGATCAATCCAAGTTTAAGAATGGAACTGTCGGGTTTGGCGAAAATCGGTTGTGCGTTATTGCTGTTATTGTGCGGCAAAGTATATTTGAATGATATAACGACCAACAAAAACGCTGTGGCACAAACGATACAAAAATGTATGAAAGGTGAAAGATGGACCGCTATCATTAAAGTGCCGGTGGCTGCGCCTGTAAAACCAGCCAGGCTCCATAATCCATGAAAAGATGCCATGATGGAACGGCCATACAATGCCTCTACGCCCACTGCCTGTGTATTAACGGATATATTAAAAAGATTACCCCAAAAGCCAAATACAAACAATGCGGCTGACAGCAGCCAGACGGTAGGGGCCAGGCCTAATAGTATTAAAGTAAGCGGGTATAATAATGCGGTTATTATCACTATCCTGCTGCTTCCGAAACGGGCGACCAGGTAACCGGAGAAGGGCATACTAACCATTAAGCCCACGGGCAAAGCGAATAATACAGCGCCCAGGCCGGCATCGCTTAACAGTAATTTTGTTTTAATATCGGGTATGCGGCTGGCCCAGGATGAAAACGTAAACCCGGCTATAAAAAAGAAGGCGCTAACCGCAATGCGATGAGCCCTGGAGGATGGAATTGAAATGGGGAAAGACATGTAGAATGTTTTGGTAAAAAATTAATTATTCGAAACGAAAATTCATCGCTATCCTTATAGGCTGCAATAGGTACCAGTTCTTTTTTGACCAGATGTTTATACTGCTTATGACATGCTTTTTGCCTAACCAAAAACCATCCAGCTTTTTCAAAAAATCCGTACAAAGCATTGAACATAAATTAATCCTAAAAAAGCCTTCGTAATCCCATGTACAAGAGATGTATTGTTAATTTATCCCGATGAATTGGGATAATAAATGTTGCCCAATGGTATGCAGTATAAGAGTACCCAAATAAACCGGGGCTGATGTTACGCTAATTTAAAACGCAATTAAAGCTGCCCAATGGTATGCGGTACACGAGGGCGTCCCGATACGCATACGCTATCGGGATTATCAACGCAAGGATGTTGAGCAAGGAATTATAGCCTGGACAAAAAAACTGTATTGTGAAATCCCTATCTTTTCAGGACATTGAGAATGACAACAAGTTCTGAAATTAAAAATCTTTTTTCCAGGCTTGGAGTTCTGTCCCTATTTACTCTATTTACCCTATTTACCTTATTTACCTTATTTACCAAATCCCAGCGCTACCTGAATATAACGGTTCCCAGCTTTCTGGTAAGATCAATCTCTATTTGTTTTAAATGCTGGTGTATTTGCAGTAATACCATTTGCTCATCAGTCGGGCCCGCCTTTTCAAGGTCACGCTGGTTTTCATCCATCAGGCGTTTTATCTTTCTTAGTTTAAGATAATTTAATGTGCTGAACACTTCATCTTTGTACAGGTCTTCACGGGTGTAAATTTTGCCTTCGTAAACCCGGTTCCAGTTTTGGCTTAATTCATCATTGTAATTCATTACCGCCATTGCCAGGTTACGCATCATATTATCTTCATGATAGAGGAATGTTTTGGCGGTAGGCCCCAGGCCTTCATCATACCAGGCTTTGTAGATTTTTAGCAAGGCTATCAGGTTCTTATTATCAATTAGTTCCTCCAGGTTATTCTCATCAATTTCCGTAAATACATGATCGGCTACGAGCTGCTGCCCGTTCCATGTTTTTAGTCCAAATTCCAGCAAACTTCTTACCATGGCCCTTTCATGCGGCTCATCTTTATTGAGCAATGCGGTGGCATCATCTTCAACTTCGAAAGGCTGACTGTTTTCAGTATTCTTAGTAGTGGCTTCTTCCCGGCTAACCCTGCCTTCTTCTTTGGTTATCTTTTCCCTGATGAATTTATTTACCAATGCATGAAGGCCACTTTCTTCAATCTTCAACAGTTCAGCGCATTGCTTTATATAATCCTGTTGTTTGGTAAAATCTTCGGCCTTATTGATTTTTGAAATGGTTTCCGCCACCTGGTTTACTACGGCAGATTTTTTATTGCTGTCCGTACCGGCATCCTGTAACATAACGCCCAACTGAAACATGATGAAATCTTTTTTATTCTCCGCAATGAATTGGGTAAATGCCGCAGGCCCCACTTTGTTTACATAACTATCGGGATCTTCCTTATCCGGTATCAATACTAATTTTACATTCAGGCTTTCTTCCAGCGCCAGGTCCAATCCACGCAATGCCGCTTTTATACCGGCGCTGTCGCCATCGTAAATGATGGTGAGGTTGTTGGTGTATTTTTTTACCAGCCTCAACTGATCCGGTGTAAGTGATGTACCTCCGCTGGCCACTACATTTTCAATGCCGGCCTGGTGCAGGGATACCACGTCGGTATAACCTTCTACCAATAAACATTCATCCGCCTTATCAATGGCCATCCGGGCGAAATAACTGCCGTATAAAATTTTACTTTTTACATAAATTTCATTCTCCGGTGTATTGATATATTTAGGCGCTTTGTCATTGGTTTTTAAAATACGTGCGCCAAAGCCCAGCACTTTTCCACTTTGATTGTGTATAGGGAATATGATCCTGCCGCGGTAATTATCCACCGGGCGCTCATCGCGGATGGCAACCAGGCCGCTTTTTTGCAGGAGTTCTACATTGTATTGGGCATTGATGGCTGCTTTGGCAAAGCTATCGCGTGCCTCCGGGTTAAAGCCTATCTGGAATTTTTTTATGATCTCTTCCCTAAACCCTCTTTCCTTCAAATAACTTAAACCAATATCCTGCCCTTCTTCGGTATTGAATAAATGATCACTGAAAAATTTTTGAGCGAAACCGTTGATGATGTATAAACTATCGGCGCTTAGTTGCTGTATTTTCTGCTCGGGAGTGGTTTCTGTTTCCTCAATTTCTACATTGTACTTCTGCGCCAGCCAGCGCAGGGCTTCTAAATAACTGTATTTTTCATGCTCCATTAAAAAGCCGATGCTGTTGCCACTGCGGCCACAGCCAAAGCATTTATAAATTTCCTTTGCAGGCGATACCGTGAAAGAAGGGGATTTTTCGTTGTGGAAAGGGCAAAGCCCGAGGTAATTGGCGCCTCTTTTTTTTAATTTAATAAAAGAGCCGACAATTTCAATAATATCTATCCGGCTTAAAATCTGTTGTATGGTGTTTTGTGATATCAATACTAAAAGTTAAAAAATCAATTTTCGCAAATGTAACGCTTGTAAACAGGCATTGGGTATCCAGTATTTATATTTTTAAACAAAGTATTGGTATTTTTTATTCATTTATGGCATGGTTTATGAAATTTCAGGTCGAATTTTTATCTGAATTAATTACAAACAAATACCTTTAACACCTAAAATTCATAGACATGACAAAGTTTTTCTTATTGGTAACATTTAGCCTGATGGTAATAACTGCTTATACACAGGATATTAAAGAGATTAGAAATTTAACATTGATGGGGCAAAACCAGAAAGCCAGAGAGGCGGTGGATAAATTTCTGGCTATTCCAAAAAACGCCCAAAAAGGCGAGGGATGGTATTATAAAGGTTATACTTATAACATGGCCTCAAAAGATTCAACTAAAACTTTAGCTGAAAGTGCGGCGTTAAAATCCACAGCTTTTGAAGCGTTAAAAAAATACCGTGAGTTAGAACCAAAGGCCGAATTACTGGCAGAGCAAAATAATTCCGCATTGTATGATCTGTATGTTGGATTTTACTCTGAAATTGGCGTAAAAGCATACTTGGCCAAAGATCAGGCCGCAGCTTTTGAAAATTTCAGAAAAGGCCTGGAAATTCATGATTACATTTTTGCAAATAACCTGATTGGCAATAACGGGTTTAAATTTTCCGCACTTGATACCACATTAATTTTATATACGGCGATTGCGGCTTCCGAAGCAAAGAAGTTGGATGAAGCTGCGGTTTATTATAAAAAAATTACTGATGCTGAAATTTCAGATCCCCAGTATATTGATGCTTACCAGGTATTGGCAGATCGTTACAAAGTAGCAAAGGATAAAGCGGCATTTGCCGACATTATAGCAAAAGGAAAAAAATTGTACCCTGCTAATAATGAATATTGGACCGCAATGGAAATTGAGGAAGCTACTGAAGGTGTGGGAAAGCCTGAAATTTTTACCAAGTACGAAGAGCTGATGGTGAAAAACCCGGGCAATTATACATTGCCGTATAATTATGGTGTCGAACTGTATCGTTACATTTATTCCGATGAAACGAAGAATGTGAATACAACTGAATTTAAAAATAAATTGCCGGAAGTACTTAAGAAGGCGATCGCAATTAAATCCACCAGTGAGGCTAACTTTTTATTGGCGAATTTTTTGTATAATAATTCAATTGATATGGGTGAGGAAGCCAGGAAATTGAAAGCTGCCAAACCTGATGAAATTAAAAAGAAGAAGGAGCAGCAGGCGCTTGCCGAAGCAGCTATGTACCAGGCAATTCCATATGCGGAGGCGGTGGTTGCTTTATATCCCGGTATAGCCAAGCCCAAAAGTTCAGATAAAATAAATTATAAGCAATCGCTGGTGATTTTAAAAAATATTTATGAGGTAAAGAAGGATGTGGCCAAAGTGGCCAGTTATGATAAGATGATTAAGGAGGCACAATAAAATAATGAAATATTTTTAAAAGCAGCATACCAGGGTATGCTGCTTTTTTTTGTTGTCCGGGCAGAAGTATTTCATGGCCCGCCCCGCCATACGGGAGCATCATCCCTGTCTGCCTGGCTCAATCAGGCGGGGTTGCACCGCACTTCTATACAACCATTTTTTTTTGTCCCGGCTAAGAAGCTATGTGGATCATCGTTGCATCGCCCTCTTGTACTGAATACCAATGGGCAACTTTAATTGCGTTATGTTGAGCGGTTCTTTACCGTAATTAATGAACTGGCAGAAGACCTCCCCTTTTGGAACATCCCGATTTTTCGGGAAAGCCTGTCCCGGTTCATCGGGAGGGATGGGGTAACCTGTTTTATTTTTTTTATTGAACAAAACAAAATTTCACTGATTTACCCGTTGTACAGTATAGTCCCTACATTTGTGAACACTATGCTATTAAATAATAAAATCAGTTTAATAGAATGTCCCCGTGATGCCATGCAGGGTTGGAAACATTTTATACCCACTCAAAAAAAGATCGCTTATATCAATGCATTGTTGAAAGTTGGTTTTGATACGATTGATTTTGGCAGTTTTGTTTCCGCAAAAGCGATTCCTCAAATGGCTGATACGAAGGAGGTGGTAAATGGGTTACAGGTTGACCCGTTGAAAACTAAGCTGCTTGCAATTGTCGCGAATGTGAGGGGCGCAGAAGAAGCCGTAATGTATGATGAGATATCTTATCTCGGTTTTCCATTTTCTGTATCACCCACTTTTCAGCGGCGAAATACAAATAGTACTTTGGCAGCATCTTTGGAAATGGTGGAAGTGATGCAAAATCTTTGTATCAAAAATCAGAAAGAATTGGTGATCTACCTATCAATGGGATTTGGTAACCCTTATGGTGATGCATA
>JANOTW010000389.1:0-1891 GCA_031416575.1 Ferruginibacter sp. | reverse complement strand
GAAACATCAGCCGCGGCTTATTTGGGTACTCTTGTACTGAATACCATTGGGGAGCTTTACCCACGTTATAAAAGAACACGCCTCCGGGAGTGTTCCTCCATACAATCAAATTTATGAAAAGATCATGCGGTTGATTAACCTGCATCCACCCAATTGTACTATATTTATCCCCCATTGATTTTATAAAATACAAATGCCATGTTAAGCAACAATGATATACTAAAAAAATTAAGAGTAGCGCTTTCGCTGCGCAATGATGATATTATAGAAATACTTGCGTTGGTGGATTTTGAAATAACCAAAGGGGCATTGGGCGATCTTTTCAGAAACGAAGATCATCCCGGTTATGTAGAAGCCGGTGACCAGATACTACGAAATTTTCTGAATGGTTTGATCATTCATAAGCGGGGCAAATTAGCAGAACCTAAAACAAATATAAAAGATGGGGAAGAACCTGGAAAAGAAATCAAGGATAAATGAAAATTTTCAACATAACTCCCCCACAAATACCTCAATCAAAAATCAGAAGAGCTAACATATTGAAAAAAATCAGACATCAGAAAATCAGACATCAGACATTATAGAAAAGAAGGTGTTATACTGTCTTCTTCGGAGGTAAAGCAAAAGCCACGGCATTATGTTCAAAGTGCCCATTGTGTGAGCCATCGCAAAACGGTTTGTTTTTAGAAAGGCCACAACGGCAAATACCCAGTACCTCCCTTCCGCCCAAATCATAATTATTTCCCGCCCTGTCAACGATTTCGAAATCACCTTCAATTTTAAGCGATCCATTACTATTTACCGTAATTTTTGTAGCTGCCATTTTTGATTTTTTTCAAAAATATGCAATTAAACTCCAGGAAGTATTTTAATCGGGAATTTTCATTTTCCATTTTTTGTAGAGGGATTTGGGAAATTCTCCATTACTGAAAAAGCCATTTGAAAATTAAAAGAGTATTTTGAAAGAATATTTTTTATTTTTCAACGTTTACATGCCGTGCTTTAATAGGAAAGTTCAAAAAGACATTAGTTCCACTGTAAATAATAAAGATTGCTCAATGGTAAAATCCTAATAAAAATTACACCGGAGAAAGGAACATCCTTTCATTTTACTATTGCAAAATACAAATTTCATGAAACAAAAATTAGACTGCATCTTACTAATTGATGATGATGAGGCTACCAATTTTTTAAGTAATATCATCATAGAAGAAGCAGCCTGTACACTTAATATAAAAACCAAACAAACCGGGAAAGCAGCATTAATCTACCTTACAGACAGTAGCCTCTTAACGCACAAAAATAATAAGGCGCCTTTTCCTGATCTTATTTTCCTGGATATTAATATGCCTGCAATGGATGGATGGGAATTCCTTGCGAAATATAAAGAGCTAAAAAATAACCTGGCACATGCACCAATTATCATAATGCTTTCTACATCCCTTAACCCTGATGACAAATTAAAAGCGCTTAATATTCCGGAAGTATCAGACTTTCACTATAAACCCATCACACCTGAAATGATTGACACAATCGTTACTGAATACTTCCCCGATTATGTTTAATTACTATTAACAGGATATAGTTTCAGAACTCCTTGCCCCACCCCTTAAATTAAAAGGCCCCAAACCTCTAAAGGAGCTAAAACACGCAAATTGAAAGTGACCCCGCTTATATAAATATACAGGGATATCAATTGAAGACGACTGATGTTTCTCAATAAATAACGTGATTAAAGTTCCCCAATGGTATTCAGTACTCCCGATTCAAGTGTAACATCGGGATGCCCCGATAAAAAATCGGGGCAAGTAACCCAAATAAGCCGCGGCCGATTTTTCGCTTATAACAACGAGTATAAAATTTACAGGTCAATTATTTATAAAGGGCGAAC
>JANOTW010000388.1:0-10935 GCA_031416575.1 Ferruginibacter sp. | reverse complement strand
TAATAGACGGCTTTAGTTTACTGAGCCAGCGCAACAAAAAAGAAATGGTTAATTTTCTTGACGGGTTTTTTAAAACCATAAAAAATAAAGCCGAAGTAAAAAGTATTTTTATAACAAACGCAAGGCGTGATTAAGAGGCTGGGTTATTTCAATTATTTAACATGAACAAATATGAAACTTACCACCGGGTTACTGCATGAAACTGCTCTTTACATAAAGCAATATTATACCGCTGAATTTTCACCAGGCTTTAGTTTTCACGATTACAACCGGGCGGTTGACATTGTAAGAAACTGCGTGAGGCTTGGTGAGCTGATGAATTTGAGTAAAGATGATTTGCAAACACTTCACCTGGCCGCCTGGTTGCTGGAAACCGGCTACTGTAAAGACTATTACAACTACCAGGCGGCATCCGTTGCTTTTGCCAATGATTATTTGAGTACTCAGGGCGTTGATGACGAAATAAAAAAGGCCATTGAAGAAATGATACTTTCCACGCGTATCCCCCAGCAACCGGTAACACTGATGGCCCAGGTACTATGCGATGCAAGCACGTATCATTTGGCCGAAAAAAACCTTTTGCGAAATATTGAAAATTTAAGATTGGAACGCAGCGCAGAAGGCAATAAAGATTATACAGACAAAGAATGGATGGCTGAAAATTTAAACATGCTTGATGAAAATTTTTATTTTACTTCCGCCGCCAGGGAATTATTTGGAAAGAAAAAACAAAAGCAGAAGGCGCTGCTGCAAAACCAACCTGGTGATTTGCAGGATAACCGGCAGGAACAAACTGAACCATCCCGACTATTAAGCAATAGTGAAAAATCCTTGGAACCATTGCTCGAAAATATAAAACTGGAAAGAGGGGTGGAAACATTTTTTAAAATTGCGGAGAGACGGCACATGGAATTGTCGGTTATGGCCCACAACAAAGCAAGCCTCTTAATCAGCATCAATTCCATTGTGGTTTCAATAGTATTGTCGGTATTGATTACCAAGTTGGACGAAAACAGGTATCTTTTATTACCTACTTTATTATTGGTTATTACCTGTTTAATCACAATCGTTTTGGCAATTATTTCCACAAAACCAAGATTTATTAAAAAGAACGCCAAAGGCAATCATACGGAAGGTGAGGAGGATAATATTTTGTTTTTCGGCCACTTTTCAAAATTGTCGCTGAATGAATATAAAAAAGCCATGAAGGAAACGTATAAAAATAAAAATGAATTATACGACAGCATATCAAGGGATATTTACTACCAGGGAATTATACTGGTATGGAAATACAGGTATATCACCTATTCTTACAACGTATTCATGTATGGCTATATCATTACCATTCTTTCCTTTATCATTGCCTTTGTAATTCAAACATCATAGCCATCAAATCCTGAAAAGATTACCCCATGCCTGAAAATTAAAGGCCCCCATCCCCTAAAGTGCGAAGTCATTTATACTGCAAAAGGGATAAAAACGTGAGGAAAAATATTTGTCCAGGCAGTGAAGCAATGAGCATCCCGATGAAAATACCGAAAGGCCGGCACAGGCCAAGATTTCGCTTTACATTATTTTTTGTCCGGGCTATATTTCTTTGCTCATCATCGTTGCGTCGCCCTCTTGTACTTAATACCAATGGGCTCCCGATGCATCGGGATTAAATTAATTCCCGGGCGTATTTTATTTGGTTATCGTGCAAAATAAATATCACTAATTTATCCCTTGCGCAGTATAGTCAATGTAAGCCGACTGATGTTTTTTTACAAATAACGTGGGTAAAGATCCCCAATGGTATTTGGTACAAGGGTACCCAAATAAACCAGGGCTGATGTTTCGCTAATAATCCCGATGCATCGGGAGGAAAATTTACAGGTCATTTATTTTCAAAGGGCGAACTGTTTTTTAAAGGGAGGCATAATTTGAAGACCCTGTTTTGCCCCGGGCCCTCCCGAAAAATCGGGATGTTCCAAAAGGGGAGGTCTTCTGCCAGTTCATTACCTACGCCTAAAGAACCGCTCATTATAACGTAATTAAAGTTGCCCATTGGTATTACCTACAAGAGGGCGATGCAACAATGTTTATTCAGGGATATGAAGCCTGGACAAAAAAGATACAACAGCATGCACTTTATACTGCGAAAGGTATGGAGTTCCAAAATCAGTCAATTAGATAGGATATCATTTACAAGGGTTTTAATATACGGCCAGGGCATATCCTGCTGAAGGAATTATTTTTCCAAAAAAAAACCTTCCCATTTACGGGAAGGTTTTCTTTATTAAGTAAAAAGTAAAATTAAATTTTAGCTGTTTTAGAATTGTCTTTGCAACATGATTTTTCAGTACCTGCTGTTTTAGGGGAACAGGTTTTTCCCTTTACGGATTTCTTTTTCTTTTTTCCATTATCGGCGAAAGTTACCCCTGTAACCAGTAAAGCTGCAGTGGCTAATAAAAATACTTTTTTCATATTCGTCAATTTGTTTTTTGTTAATAAAATGAATGTGAAAGTAAGGGCTAATTTGCATTTGGCAAAGAATGCACTGTTAAATTTTTAACGGGATTTTAAAGTACTAAATTTTACAGCTACTATTTTAATAGCTGATTGATCAACCGGCAAAATTCAGACATCATTAAATCAGGCATCAGACATTATTTAAAGTACCTATCACCGTTACGCCACCCTGTACAGCCTGGTTTAATGCCACATTTATTTTAGTACCTACCGGCAATAACAGGTCAACCCGGCTGCCAAATTTAATAAAACCCATTTCCGCCGTTTGATTAACCTGCTGGCCTACCTGCAAATAATTTATGATTCGTTTTGCCAGGGCCCCGGCTATCTGTTTTACCAAAATCTCTGTATTTTCTTTTTTGATAACTACGGAATGACGTTCATTTTCAGTAGATGATTTAGGGTGCCAGGCCACCAGGTATTTCCCTTTGTGGTATTGGTTATAAACCACTTCACCACTGATTGGGTTCCTGTTTAAATGAACGTTGGCCGGGCTCATAAAAATGGAAACCTGTAAACGTTTGTCATGAAAATATTCCGGGTCTGTCACTTCTTCTATTACCACCACCTTTCCATCCGCAGGCGCCACTATTACATCGTCATTAAGGGTAAGTAAACGGTTTGGAATGCGAAAAAAAGAGATCAGGAATAATAACATGCCCAAGCTCACAAAAAAAATGATCCAGGCCAGTACAGGTAAGGAAGCGCTAAAAAAATAAAAAAACATTAAATTCAAGGCGCCAAATATCAAAGTGCCGATAGCAATGCTTTTATATCCCTCTCTATGTATTGTCATGCTTTGCAATTGAATGGCAAATATAAGCCACCCGCCGCGGCTGCAAGCCAATTTACTACACAAATAATTTCAGGTACAGCCATACAAAAGGAGTAGCTACCAATAAAGAATCAAACCGGTCTAAAAATCCACCATGCCCGGGCATGAGGGAACCGCTGTCTTTTATATTGGCCATACGTTTAAGCTTGCTTTCCAACAGATCGCCGGCGGTACCAAATACGGCACAGATGGCGGCAATCATAAAATAGGTTTGTCTTTGGGCAAACGGGTAAAAAAAACGCTCCGCCAATAGCGGGAAAACAAAACCAATGGCCACCACACATAATATAGCGCCACCCATTGTTCCTTCCCATGTTTTCTTAGGGGATATTTTGGAGAAGGGGGTCCTGCCAATTAATGATCCAACCAAGTAAGCCATGGTATCATTGGCCCAGATGCTAAAAATAATTGCGATGGGAATAGTATTGCCAAAATCAACTTGTGTTTTATATCCTTCAAAACTGCTCCAGATGTTTCTTAAATCTATCATCAGGCATATCGGCAGCGTTATATAAACCAAACCGAATAAAGCGTATTTCAAATATCTGTCGCCATAAATTTCCTTCATCATCTTAATAAACTCGTACCAGCAACCAAAATGAATCAGTGTAAACAATGCCAGGAAACTCCATTCATTCCATAATAACCCACCCAACATTATGGCTACAAAGATCAAAGCGGTTAAGGCACGGGTTTTTAACGTATCAATATTTATTGCCATCCGGATTAGTGTTATTTTATTAGTATTGTGGCGGTTTAATTAGTGAATGGTAAATCGTGGATTTTTACACAATTACCCATCGCCCATTGCCTATTGCCTATTGCGTATTGCCAATTCACCTTTAGCAAACATTAGGATTCTGTTTTTTTATCAACTGTTGTGCTATCATTTAAAAAAGGATTATCGCTGTATTCTGCGCCGGGTATGGGCAATTCCTCACCGGGCCGGTCAATTTCTTTTTTACTTACGTTTTCAAATAATATAAATAAGGCATAAACGGCTGCAATACCCGCTAATCCTATCCATAAGGGAAAACGTTCATCTATTTTTGAGGGGTCCATGTTTTCACCCGGTTTTGTAGTTAGGTACAATGCGGTTACCGCAAAGGCATTATTAAAAAAATGGCCCAGTATGTTCAGCCAGATATTCCCGGTACGGTAATACATCCAGCCCAACACGAACCCAAGTGCGAAACGGCTTAAAAATCCAAGATAGGAGCCGTGAACCGCACTAAAAATGATGGCGGTAACCACAATGGAGAGTACTGGCATTTTAAACCAACGTGATAATAAATTTTGAATTCCGCCCCTGAACATAGCTTCTTCAAAAACTGCGGGCAAAAAAGCAATTACGATTACTGATATCAAATAATCTGAAAAATTATTCATTCTTGCTATTACCGCCACCTGTCTGTTATAAGCTTCTTCCGCTATTTTAAATTTCAACAGGGTAGCTTTTGACCAGGGTAACATTTCCGTTAAATCCTGCAAAGCGCTTACCATGGGTAGTGCAGCTAACATAATCAATATGACTACACCAGCGGATTTTACATTAAAACTATTTTTAAACCCTAAATGGACAAATGGTTTTTTATGGCAAACCAGGGCGTACAAAACCGGCGGTAAAAAAAACAGGAATAAGGTTGTAATAAATTGCATCCATCTTAATGCGTTAGCATTTTCCGGCTTTAATAATTTATCCATTAACTGTGCTGAAGAGACACCCATTAAATCCCGGGGGTTAATTTTTCCCAGCAAAGGAATAAAACTTGCAATTCCTCCAAATATCAATCCCACACCGGCAAATGCAGTAAGAATACCCAGTTGACTCCAGTAATTAAAACGTTTAGTAGCTAAATACGCCATAGTGTTTGCTTATAAGTGCGTAAATTTACAGCCAAAAAAGTTTACAGGGTTTACGGTTTTGGGTTTTGGGTTTACTGTTATTAAAATTGTTACAGTATTTGGCTGATGAAAACTTATAAAACTTTGGTTTTTTGGTTTTGTGTTCGTGTTTATTGTTCCTGTCTTATTAGCTGAGTAACAAATTGCAACAACAGAAAACCATAAATTGTAAACCGAAAACCGATTTGTGTTTATTTTTTTTACCACATTTGCAGAATAGCTGGTGCCAACAACTGAAAACAGAAAACCGTAAACCATAAACCAATAACATGCCCTCAATAGGTAACATACAACTTCCTGAATTTCCGCTACTGCTTGCCCCCATGGAGGATGTGAGCGATCCACCGTTTAGGGCCGTGTGCAAAGACAAGGGGGCCGACCTGATGTACACCGAATTTATAAGCAGCGAAGGTTTGATCAGGGACGCTATTAAAAGCCGTAAGAAACTGGATATTTTCGATTATGAAAAACCGGTAGGCATACAGATTTTTGGGGGCGATGAAGAAAGTTTATCGCTGGCGGCTAAAATAGTGGATGCCACCAACCCCGATCTGCTGGATATTAACTTTGGTTGCCCGGTAAAAAAAGTTGCCATGAAAGGTGCAGGAGCCGGCGTATTAAAAGATATTGACCTGATGGTGAGGTTAACTTCCGCAGTGGTAAAATCAACCTCATTGCCCGTGACGGTTAAAACCCGTTTGGGTTGGGATGATAACACCCGCAATATTGAAGAAGTGGCCGAACGTTTACAGGATGTGGGCATTAAGGCATTGGCCATTCATGGGCGAACCCGTTCTCAGATGTACAAGGGGGCCGCTGACTGGGAATTAATTGGCAAGGTTAAAAATAACCCACGCATAACCATCCCCATATTTGGTAACGGGGATATTGACAGCCCGCAAAAAGCCTTGGAATATAAAAACCGTTACGGCATAGATGGCATCATGATTGGAAGGGCCGCCATCGGTTATCCCTGGATTTTTGAGGAGATAAAGCATTTTATGAATACGGGCGAACATTTGCCACCGCCCACTATCGAAGACAGGGTGGAAGTTTGTAAAAAACATTTACATAAATCATACGAATGGAAGGGCCCGGTAGTAGGCATTTTTGAAATGCGCCGGCATTATGCCAATTATCTAAAAGGGTTGCCGGGGATAAAAGAATACCGCTTCCAGTTGGTTACTTTGAAAACAGTGGAGGAAATTGATTGGGTACTGGATGAAATTGTTACCCGTTACTCAGGCTATGAGTTTGAAAAAATTCCTATTGAATTGATTAATTATCATGAGAAATGCCCGGTGTAGAATATGCGGGGAGTAGGAATGCTATTGTTGTTTTATTTTGATCAAACTTTTATATAGTTGAATATAGCTGAAAGAATACCGGCCAGCAAATGTGTGTGCTTTTGAACGTTGACTAGAAGCTGAACTCAAATAATTTTCCGCTGTCTCCAGAATCATTTAGTGTCAAACAGATTTCTTTTTCTGTAAATGTCTTTAGTATTTCTGTCGGAATGTCGTGTTCAATAGAAGTGAAGATGTATTGTAAATTGTATTTAACGCAATACTCTTTCACTAAATTTATAAAGTTAATTTTCTTCCTGTTGTCAAGTCCCTCAAGTGCACCATCGTGATAAACAAAACGATAAAATGAGTTCTTGTGATAAGCAACCAAAACAGCCAAGTCAAAAGAAATGCAAAGCATTTTTTGATAAGTATTTCCTTTACCCTCCGCAGTAATATCAATCTCATTTTCCTTTGTTACTTCAACTTTGAAGTCAATATTGCCTTGTCCATTTTGTCTCATAAAAATGATAGCTGGGGCATTAAATATGTATTTGAAAATGTTGTGAAAAATCCTACGAATTTCTGGATAGATTTTGTTGTCGCTTGATGAAATTTGAGCACTGATTTCTTTCACAAGAGTTTCAAGATTATCGGAAAGTTTATTTGTTGTTTCATTGAGAACAGCAATCTTGTCAATGCTTTTTAATTTTTCGTCTAAACGTGAGATTTCACCTTCCACTTTTGTTAGGTCAATTTGATATGACTTGAATTTTTTAAAAGAATCTTTGTCTTTGAGAACTGAAAGAATTTGATTTCTCTTTTCGTCATAATTTAATAGAGATAATCTGATTTCTTTGAGTTGTTTTGTTAGAGTTCCAATTTTTTCTTCAAGATATTTATTCCGTTCTTCTGTTATTTTTTTATTGAATTCTTCAAGTGCTTTGTAATCTTTTACAAGATTGTCCGGAAAGAAAATTTTTGATTCTTCATAGATGCGTTTTAACTGGTCTATGTCAAAGGAAATGTTTTGTGAAAAAGATTGCCTTGTTTTGTCTAAATCAAATTCCAAATTGTACTCGGCTGAATTCAATTTGGAAATTTGATTTTCAACTTCTTCTACAAGTTCTTTGTTTAGTTTTCTTTCCTGTTGATAGAAATTGAAATTGTCAATTTGTTCTTGCCTCTCTTTTTGTTCTGCTTTCTTTAAATCAATAGCACCTTTAATTTTATCTACTTCTTCTGTATCAACAGCGAATTGATTTTTGATTCTATTTATAAAATTTTTTTGCTCTGAAATCTGATTATCTGTTTCATATTTCTCAGTTAATAAATTTCCTTTAAAACCTAATAAGTCAAAAACCATTGGCTTCCAATACTCGTGTTTACCCACAAACTTTGAGAGTTGAAAAACATCTCCATAATCCTTCTGGGAACGCAAAAAATATGTTACTGATTTTCTATAGGGCCACTTTGTAAGAATATCAAAAGCTAAATATTCATTTAGAGTTTCGACTCCTTTATCAAATGCAAGATTTGTTATGTCCCAATCTTCATTATCTAGTAAGTTAATACTCTGATTGGTAGTTTTAAATGAAATTTTTGAGTGAGTATCAATCGAACGCTTTATGGTTAAATATTTACCATTGTTTAATAAAATTTCCAAATAAAATACATAACCAGTAAATTTAGCTTTGTATTTATAAAAAATATCATCCCCAGACGGATTTGTTAATAGCATAAAATCAATAACTTCAATTAGCCTTGATTTCCCGAGATTGTGAGAATCTTTGTTAAGATCAAGTTTCTTGGTAACCTTAGCCAATATAAGGTTTAGGCCATCGTTGAAAACGATATTCTTAAAATTTTTATTTGCGTATAGCTGACTAAGTTTCATTTAATGAATTCGATTGTGTCTATGTCTTTTTGGTATTCAATTTTTCCTAAAAGGTAGAGAAAACTCAGCGTAGGAATAAAAACTTCTTTCGCACTATTTCCTCTTGCTAAAATTACTTTCTCTAACAACTCATCATATTTCACCGCACCATCTTCTTTGATGATGTTGAGAATCACTCCACCTAAATTTAAGAGGGAGAGATTGAGGTCAAGATATTTATGTGGTGCTATCATTCTGTCTTTCCAATGTCGCAGTTAAAATACATAAAATGAATAAATACTCTTACGATTTTTCTCAAATCTTTCAGCTTGTCTCCGTTGCTTTCAACAGTATAATCCACTAAGTGTTCAATCAGGCGCATGAAACTAGTGAAGCTGTTTCGGTTTAAAATTATTTTTGCTTGTAAATCACTTACAGTGTTTGAATACATTCTTTGATATGTTTCATTCTTTGGGTCCCGTAAGAAATTTTCAATTTCTTCAAAATATTGAAGTGAATGGCTTTTTAGAAATTCAAAATAGTCTTTACTTAAATTGTTTAACTCGTTTTTCTTTTCCTTGGCAATTATGGTAAAATTTGTAATATAACTTCTTGCCTCGGTTGAAATGGCTTTGGTCTGCTCAGAAAAAATAATTATTATCTCTCTCAAATCCTTTTCATAAAAACGAAGTGGAGAAATAAATTTGTCTAGTCCGAATTGATAGGCAATGTGTGAGTAATCGTTCAGGTAAGCATCTATTTGCTCCCTTCCAATAATTTCAGCGTTTTGAATTCCGATGCCGTCCTGCAATATTTTAACAATTGTCGGGTGATTTCCTCCTGAGAGTTTTCTGTTGGTAAATATAATGTAGTTGTCAAAAGGTGTTGAGGTCTTAATTTCATTAAGTCGTGCGATTTCTTTTGTCAGTACACTTGTTTTATTAACAGAAAATTCATTACCAGAACAACTTGCATTATAAGCTTTTGTATGCTTGGCTTGAATATTAAAAGTTCCTATCCAGGGAGCTACGCTTGAAGGAAAATGCTGCGCTGTTCCTGTGAACCAACTATCTTTTACGCCATCTTTACCTACCGAAAAGGTTTTACAACCAATGCCTAAAATTTCCTTACAAATACGGATGACAAGGTTTTCAAACTCCTCGTCTGTCAGATTTTCGTAAGGGAATTGATTCATAATTATGCTACTTTTTTTGGTTCAAAGTTATAAGAAAATCTCGTTGTTGTGTCAAGGTTGATAAATTAGGCTCTTTTGCTTTTGCAGCTTGACTTTGACGGGTCTGGCAAAAACAAATGTGGGTTGGCAATAGAAATTCAATTTTGTTTTTGTGCGGTGGAGATGTTTTAATTGTTTTTGAAGCGTTGGCACGATTATCGGCTTATCTGCCCGATTTGCTCCAAAGTCCTGACCATTCTCCCCTACCCCCTCACCCATATATCCTCCCAATTACATCCTTATACTTCTCCATGATCACTTTTCGTTTAAGTTTTAGCGTTGGGGTAAGTTCGCCACTGTCAATCGTCCATTCGTTGGGTAGCAATTCAAAACGCTTTACCTGTTCTACCTGGTTAAAAAATTTATTAAAACTATCCATCAGCTCCTTGTATAATTCCAAAACTTTTGGATGATGTACCGCATCTTCATTGGTAGTAAAAGGGATTTCTTTATGGCGCATCCATTCTTTCAGGTTAGGTATGGAAGGAACGATCAATGCGCCTACAAATTTCTGATCGGCGCCTACCACCATCATCTGCTCTATAAATGGTGATTCTTTCATCCTGTTTTCAATTGGCTGGGGCGCTACGTATTTACCGCCACTTGTTTTAAACAGTTCTTTTTTCCGGTCCGTTATTTTTAAATATTTACCATCCTCAAATACACCGATGTCGCCTGTATAAAGCCAGCCATCAATGATCGTTTCCGCGGTTAGGTCCGGCCGGTTATAATATCCCATCATTACGCTTGGCCCCTTTACGCATATTTCACCGTCCGGTTGCAGCCTTACCTGCTGGCCCTGCAACACCGGGCCTACCGTGCCAAACTTGGTTCCACCCTTGTATTGGCAATTTACGCTGATAACCGGACTGTTTTCCGTGGGCCCGTATCCTTCATAAATAGGGATTTTAGCGGCGGTAAATATCCTTATCAGGCGAACCTGGCAGGCGGCGCCACCGGTAATGATATAGTTTATATTATTACCCAGCGCTTCCCGCCATTTGTTGAAAATTAATTTGTTGGCGATAGCAAGCTGAATATCGTAACTCAATCCCTGGCTTTTATTATTATCGTATTTATCGCCTAAGGCAACGGCCCAATAAAATAATTTACGTTTAATGCCTGTCAGTTCAGCGCCTTTGGCCATGATCTTTTCATATACTTTTTCCAGCAGCCGTGGTACCGTACAAAATATATTTGGTTGTATTTCTTTTAAATTATCGGCAATGGTTTCCAAACTTTCAGCATAATAAATTGAAATGCCGCTGTTGATATAAATATAAGAGGC
>JANOTW010000387.1:0-2569 GCA_031416575.1 Ferruginibacter sp. | reverse complement strand
TCAACTCTACCCAACAGGTACGCCCGAATTGACTGAGCAATCCGCAACTGACTTGGCAGGCGACCGATTTTTAGGTTATAGCACTTGGAAATGGTTTGATTTGCACCGTAAAAACAGCACTCAGCCTGTTTATAGATACCTATTCAGCCGCTCTCGCCCTGATATGGTTGATGCTGACCTTGAAGCAGGGCTTGCAGGAGGTGTGATAAAAAAGGATAAAGCAACTCCTCGACCGCCGAAGCCAAAAGGGGCTGTTCACTCCGCCGAAATCGAGTACGCGATGGGCAATTTAGCCACTAATAAAACATATGCTTGGGCAGAAGAAGACTATAAAGTGTCAGAAACCATGATGAATTACTTCGCTAATTTTATCAAAACAGGCAATCCGAATGGCGATAAATTGCCTCAATGGCCCGCTGCTAAAAACGAAGCACAACCTGAAATCATGGTGATTGATGTAGAATCTAAAATGCAAAGGGCTTTAAATGATGCTCGGTATTTGTTTTTGGATAAAGAGTATATGAAGAAGTAGTTTGCTGAAATGCTTACAATATTATTCTTAGTGTACTAAATTTGTTGCTGGGAAAAAAGATAGAACTTTGTATTAAAAAAAAGGAATAAAATGCAAGTAAAGATAACAGTAATTAAAGACAATGGTGAGGAAATCGAAATTTCACGTAAAATAGGTGCTTTAGATGCACGGAATATCATAAGCAGCGTTGAACAGGAAGTACTGAAACTGCAAAACGAAATAGGTCCCCTATTATCAGAAACAATTATCGAAGACCACCAGAGCGGCTTTGTTGGGGAAAAAAATCAAGAAGAAAAACGGGACTAATAAAGTTTTTTTTTACAGTCTTCAAGGGTGTATTGGAATAAAGAATCAGAAATATATCTTGGAAGACGGGAGCAGTACGGATTATTTAAGGCTGTGTAATAGGGATAGCTTTCATCATTATAGTTCTGGCTTGTGCCATCTGATAGAAGAATGGTCGGATGATTTAAGTTATGAGAAAGTGAGTAACTTACTGTCACAAGTGACTGGTAATGAGGTACTTAGCTCATCGGGTGTTCAATCGTACCTAGAGTGCAAGGCAGAAAGTATTAGTAAGGATTGGGTATCACAAAGTAATACAACAGTTAAAGAAATAGAAGTTTTATCCGATATTTTGATATATGAATCCGATGAGTCGGAGGTTATTTTGATGATGGACGATGTTGGGGTTAAAGCCCAAAAACCACGCAAGAAAGTAGCGAGACAAGCGCAGGATGCCAAACGCTTAGATACAACGGTAATTTTAGTTCAAGATACGGATAAAACATATCATCATGCGACCAAAGGGATAGATAAAACGGGAAAAACTATTTATAGTGTTGAACAGGCTATCATTGATAAAGTCAGCCAATTACACGATTTAAGCAAACCCATACCAATAGTGGCTATTACAGATGGTGCACGAAGTATTCGATTGGTATTACAAGCGATTTTTGGATTAAACCTTTGTATTATCTTAGACTGGTATCATTTACAGCTAAAAGTAAAGAATTTAATGAGTATGATTGCCTACAATAAAGCAGATAAAGAACTGTATATCAATGACTTAAAAGAATTATTATGGTTTGGTAATGCCACTGAAGCAATGATTTATTTAGACAATATGGATAAAATCAAAAATGAAGTAAAACACAAAGAGTTGAGAGATTATTTAGAAAAACACCAAAAGGAAATTATTAACTATGATTTAAGGCAAAGTGTCCACAAAACCATTGGTAGTGGACGATGTGAAAAAGCCAATGATTTAGTCGTGGCTCATAGGCAAAAGAAAAAAGGCATGGCTTGGTCAAGAGTCGGCTCTTCTGCTTTAGCTATTATTAAAACCAATCGTATTAACATTAGTAGAGCTGCTTAAGCAGCAACAAGTTTAGTACACTAAGAATTTTTTTAAAAATAATTAATCACTAAATCCTTTTTAATAATGAAAAAACTGTACTCCTTAATTATTGCTTTCCTTTTGCTTTTCGGTGCTTCTACAAATTTATTGGCAAATAAAGACGGGAGCATTCTCCTAACTGCTCGTCTGAGCAGTGCCAATGAAGTGCCCGCAGTGGCAACTAAAGGAAAGGGCTTAGTAACAATTGTGCTTGAAGAAGACAAGTCAATGACGATAAATGGCGTTTTTGATAGCTTGAGCGGACCTGTTACGGGTTGCCATTTTCATAAAGCCATTGCAGGTGTGAATGGTGGCGTAGTGCTCAATCTTTTGACCTACGTAAAAGGCAATCGCATTTATGGCAAGATACCAGCGGCAACTGCCAAGCCGCTTATCGCAGATATGATGGCTGATAACATTTATTTAAATGTCCACACGGCTGCTAATTTGGGCGGTGAAATTCGCGGTCAAGTGACCCTTCAAACCGACTTTCATTTTTGGACAATCATGACTGGTTTCAGCGAAGTGCCTCCGGTAAACACGGCTGCTTTAGGTTTGGCTTCTGTTGTGGTATCAAGAAGTTTGTCGAAAGTGGATTATAAAATTGTGGTCAATGGCTTGAGCGGACCCATTACAGG
>JANOTW010000386.1:0-4973 GCA_031416575.1 Ferruginibacter sp. | reverse complement strand
CCTTTCATGTACCCAGCCGATTCCTTAACCGGTTGTTCAGGGGATATCCTTTTTATTAAACGAAGATGGCCGGGATCATTGCCGGCCCAAACCTCTACCTGTTGAGGGGGCATGATAAAACCGCCTATATTGACTAAACTACTTACTGTAACTGAAGAAATAGTTTGTACGGTATCAAAATAAAGAACCGCCTGCAAAGCCAACCCCCTGTATCCAATCCATTTACCGCTCCGAAAGTTTAGGTCACCTTTTTGCGCATCTGTAAGAATGGATGCATTGATTGATTTATATGGCGGATCGGGAGGAGGTTTTATCAACCGGATGGAATCGATTTTGTACCCTGCTTTATAAAAGACCCGTTCCGCCACATCGCTGCTGATCCACCCGGGTTTAAATGCTTTCGCCTTTACAGTCATATTCTTATTCATGATGAAATCGCCTTTGCTGATGGGTGATTGTATGCTGTCCGGCTCAGTCCCATCTGTGGTATAATGAATGGTAACCCCCTTTACATAATGCTTCAACTGCAAGGGTGCAGGCTGCAGCAGTACCTGTTCTTCATTTTCTATCAGGGGTTGGTTTAATTTTATTATGATGGTATCGCCTGTAAAGCCTGTTTCTATCCTGGTATTTTTAAGTTGTTTTTGTACTGCCGCCAATTGCTGCGATTGGGCCGGGGTACTCCAGATATACAATTGCGTTAGTTTGGGTAGTGATGCCAATGCGCCTAAACTGGTTGCGGTTACACCAGTACCGGATAGGGATAGTTGCTTTAATTCTTTCATCTTATTTAATGCGCCTAAACCAACTCCCTTAATATTTGTAAAGGATAAATTGAGCTTGCGCAGGTTAACGAATTGAGCAATCGTTTTAAGGTCATCATCAGTTACCGGCATCTTATTCAAATTGAGTGATACTACCTGATCCTTTACGGCAAGTAATTCCTTTAGTTGCCCGGTCTTAAATTGAGCCGCACTAAAAAACTCCACGCCTAAGGCAGGTGAGCCCAGTGCCAATGGTACAACAAGCCGGTAATTATTACGCAATGCTTTTATTTTATTATCATCCGCAGGTTTAAAATCATACACATCCGTTTCTATGGTATTAAATAAAGATGCCGCCAACATCCGCAATGTATCCGTTTCAGGTAGTTCAGCCACTTTAGCTGTAATGCTATATCCGCCCCGTACCCATTGGTTAATAATACTTGCCTCTTCCGCTGTAAGCTGTGGCTTGCCCGCAGGTGGCATGTGCTTTTTATGCTCCAATGGTAAATGCAACCTGCGCAGCATTAATCCATAATCCTTTTCCGTTGAATCCCATAGCGCCCCGCTTTTACCGCCTTTAACTAATAAGGCCACGGGTTCCATTACCAGTTCACCTTTAGCTTTTTTTTCATTGTGGCAACTACTGCATTTCGATTTTAAAATGGGCTGTACTAAATGGGCATATACTTCCGCATCATCAAACAAAACATTGGGCGTTTGTATATCCATTGTAACGGGGGCGAAAAGAAAATTTTCCCCATGAGTGATATTGGCTCCCTGATGGCCTGTTATAATAACGATAACCGTACTGATAAGGGCGGTAAGCGCCAATACAATTTTCATTTGCCTTATATGATGCCTGAAAACGTACCATGCAAAAGACAACAATGAAATGAAAACCCCACCCCATTTATGCCATGCCAGCACATCCTGCGCATATCCTTCTTCTTTAGACAAAAATAATCCCATTAAAGCGCTGGTGACTGCCGTGAGGGAAGCCATTAACAGTAACCAGTCGCCGGTTGCCGCCTGCTCAGGTGTTTGTATTTTTTTAAACCCTGAAATAAATTCCCAAAAAACAACCAGCACCATCAGCACGATTGGAAAATGCAACAACAGTGGATGCATACGCCCCACCGTTTGTACCCACTGAGGCACCTGCAACCCACTCTCAAAAATCAACAGGAAGACCAGCAGGCAATTCAACGCAAAACTGGTATTGAATAAAATCGTTTTCAACCGCTCCATATTTAATACCATTTTATTTTACCGGTGATAATTTATAAGGATATACTTTGCCAGAATTCCATTGAGCGACATACAAATTTTCTTCATCATCCACACAAACGTCATGTGGGTATTGAAAGTGTTTGGTGGCCTGGTTCATTTCCTCCAGTTTGTTATCAGCATAATGAGGTTCGGTACCACCCAGGTTGGAAACAACCCTAAAATTTTTATCCAGTATCGTTACAAAACCTGATTGCTTTCCCTGCCCCGAATTGGTTTGCAAAACCGCGGCATACAAATAATCGCCTTTTATTACAGGGCGGCAAACCCATGCATTGGGTAAAGGAACCGTGTCAATATATTCCCCCTTGAATGTAAATCGTTTGAAAGCATTTTGCTGACGCGATGTTACTACCAGTGTGGGCCGTTGCAAATTACGCTGATCAACACAAATACCATGGGCGTTCAACAGGTGCTTTTGCTCATTGCCCCTGCCACCAAAGTGATTGATGTAGCGGCCGGAGGCATCATAGTGAATAATAAAATCTTTGCCATACCCGTCGGCCACATAAATATCACCATTGGGGGCAATCGCAGTTTCGGTGGGAACATATTCTTCCGCTTTTGCATACTGCCCGGTTTCTTTCGGGTAATCCAACACCATCAAAACCCTGCCATCCACGGTAGTTTTAATTACCTGGTGGCGTTTGTTATCGCAGATAAATAAAACCTCCGTGCCATTTTCATTAAAAAGTGTTAATCCATGCGCTCCGGGATATTCATTGCCCCAGGTAGTTAATAGCTTGCCGCTTTTATCATAAATAAGTATATTGTTTTTTGTTTCGTTGGTCAGCAAAATGATCCTGCCCTTGCTATCCTGCACCATCTCATGACAATCATTTACAGGGTTCCTTGCTACATCCGCTTTACTCCATTGGGTATTGAGGCGATAGCGTTTATTATTGTGGCCAAGCAAAGTATCTTCATTGAATGGAAATGAAGGCTGGGTTAAAAATCCTGCTGTTCCCAGAGAAGTGTTTTTTATAAATGTGCGGCGTTGCATTTGGTGGGTTTTATTATGTTTAAATTATTAAGGTTCATCATTAATTTTTGTAATTTTTTTTGGTACAGACATTTGTTTTTCAATTCAACATCGTTGTGTCACTCACTTGTACCGCATACCATTGTGGATCTTTTATTACGTTATAAATTATAATCAGTCTCATCCCAATGCGGCACGCCTGTGCAAATGATTATTTAATTTTGAAACCAAATAATGATCCAATGTGTTTGCCATGCGGGGAGTTTTATATCACGTCCCTACGGAACTTTATTAAATTATTCATTAAAAATGCTACCGATATTTTGTCCCTACGGGACATTAGGAATTTTGACATCCCCATAACATTAACGTCAAACTGCTCTTACTTCATCTCATAATTTTTCCAAATAAAATACAGGAGGATCAAATTGTTATTAAAGATTTTTTTTTAGTTGTGTAAAAATAAAGAGTGACGTAAAACTAAATAGCCACCAAACAAATAAGTGAAATAAAATATTTCACTCCTTCCTCTTCGTTGCCGGTTTTATGTCCCGTTAGGGACTATATATCGGTAGAAAAAATTTAAGCTATTCGACAAAGTCCCGTAGGGACGTGATATTGGTAGCCCGTAGGGACGTAATATCAGTAGCTGTAGGGACGTAAAATTGTGTAGCCGAAAGGGATACAATATTACAATGGTTCTTTGAAAATATATCGTTCGTCATAATCAACTTCAAATTTTTCAAGAAACTTCTTGTATTCATCCAAAAAAGTAATCTTACGATGATGCTCTTCCTGATTTCGCACATAAGTAATTACCCGTGAAGCCTGGGATTTGCTGTACGAAAATGCGCCAAATCCTTCCTGCCATTCAAACCTTTCCCTGGTAAACTTTTTTTGATTGATCCACTTCGAAGAATCCTGCTTGATTTCCTGCATCAGATCAGAAAGAGATTGAATTGGCCTCATTCCAAAAAATACATGAACATGATCGGGCATTCCATTTATTGCTAACAACTTATGGTCGTGTGCCTGAATGACACCAGTGATATATTTGTACAATTCATCCTTCCATTCTTTTTGAATAAGCCCTGTTCTGTTTTTTACAGCGAAAATTACCTGCAAGTGAATTTGAGTGTATGTATTTGCCATGCGTGTAAATTTATATTACGTTCCTACGGAATTTTAAAAATGTCAACAAATGAATTTGCCATGCGGGGAGTTTATATTACGTCCCTACGGGACTTTATTAAATTATTTATAAAAAATGCTACCGATATTTTGTCCCTACGGGACGTTTTAAAACCATTATACAAGCATTAATATTTTTACATCCAATACGCCCTTGCCTGCATTCGACGTTTTAAACCCATTGTACAAGCATTAGCTTTAGCGAAATACAATTTTACTTTCTATCGAAAATTTTTAATTTTAGTTGCACGTTTTGTTGCAATTATTTTCCCCCTTTTTAAATTTCTTTGTAGCAGCCGGTAAAAGCTGCCATACGCACAAATGTACAAGAGTGCGATCCCGATAAGGATCGGGAGAGCCTGCCACCGAAGTTTAATCAGGGTTCTTCTGCCGGGCCAAAAAAAAAATCCATTCAAGTTATTAAAGACTACTAAAAAAACTTGAAGATGTAACGCCCAAATCAGCTAATGATCCCCTTCACCACACTTCCGGCTACATCGGTAAGCCTGTACCGGCGGCCCAAATGCTTGAAGGTTAGCCTCTCATGATCAATGCCCATCAAATGCAAAACCGTTGCGTGAAAGTCATTTACATGAACGGGGTCCTGAATAATATTATAACCAAACTCATCCGTTTCGCCATATACACCGGGCTTTACACCGCCACCTGCCATCCAGATGGTGAAGCACCTGGGATGATGATCGCGGCCATAATTATCTTTCGCAAGCTTGCCCTGGCAATAATTC
>JANOTW010000385.1:0-1707 GCA_031416575.1 Ferruginibacter sp. | reverse complement strand
TTAACCTGGGCACGGTTCATACCGATCGTTATTATAGTTATTTAAACATTCTGGGTAGTATCGAAAAGAAACCGTATTGATATTTTAATACGCCCTGCGTTCAAGAAAATGTGCGATTTCCATTACCACGTTGTTTTCCTGTAATACACTCTTTGCATGATGAGGAAATACAGACACGCCATTAAATATATTGTAATGCAAAGTGAGTAACTGGTTTTTGTATTTGAAGTTCCAGTCTAAGTTATCAGCATCGTCCACCTGGGTTAGAAAATTAATGTTCAGTTCAGTAGTCAATGTGTCTGCGATTGCGTAGAATTTGGAGATTCCGCAGTTGTCGTCAATTACAGCTTCTGTATTGCCGTGTTTGGTTGTTAAATGATAACACATAGGGGATTAGGTTTAGGGTTTCAATAGCTTGCGTTACTTATAACTCTTATTTGTAATTTTTATTATACTTTAATAAAATAAATTTTGAAATCGCTTTAAATAATATTGCATAAAATACAAGAAACCCTCAAAATTATCCGCACCCTTCACTTCTTGACAATGAACGCTAATTGCAAATAGCTTCCTTAATTATTAATAACTCTTTCTTCCCCCTTTATACTTTGCCTTGCTGTTTGCTTTTAATGCGGCCGGATCTCCGGCGGCTAATTTTTCAGCGCCTATATTTCTGCCATTTGAAGGACAGCCATATTTATCTTTCTTTTGAAAAATAAAGCATCCGCTTAACAACGAACTACATGCAAAAGCAACAATAATTTTTTTCATACATTAAAGATATTCTTTTATTAAACGTATCAATCCTCACTTACCCGCTTCTTCCTTATACCACCCGCTATACATCAGGTAATTGTTTGCAATCCTGTTTATTTCGCCATGTATCAGTTCCTGGCTAACATCTTTCACCTTTTTTGCGGGTACCCCGGCATAAATACTACCTGGCTCTATCACCGTGTTTTCAAGAACTACGGCGCCAGCGGCTATAATGCAATTAGATCCAACTTTTACATTGTCCATCACAATAGCGCCCATACCCACCAATACATTATCTTCAATAACGCATCCATGTACAATCGCATTGTGCCCGATGCTAACATTATTCCCGATGATAGCTTTTGTTTTTTCATAAGTACAATGAATAACCGCCCCATCCTGCACGTTTACCTTGTTGCCCATCCGGATGCTGTTCACATCGCCCCGTATTACTGCATTAAACCACACACTGCAATCATCACCCATTATCACATCGCCAACAATGGTGGCATTGGGGGCGATAAAACAATTATCACCCATCGTTGGCAACACGCCTTTTACCGGAAGAATGTAAGACATGATTTTTCAGTTTATAGTTTATATTTTTTGGTTTTTCGTTACGGGCATTTGTTTTTCAATTAAGCATCGTTGTGTCCTCACTTGTACCACATACCATTGGGGATCTTTTCTCACGTTTTAAATTAAAACAACATAATACCATTATATGTTACACTGGTACCACCTGCCATTGCGGATCTTCAGCCTTCACTTTTAAAAAGCTTTTAATTATTCGCTACCCCATTAACCATGTTAGCGGCTTTTAATATTAACCACGAATATCAAACTTTCTTGACGAAATTTGCAAGCTATGACTCAACGCCAGTTATTTCTTACTCATGTAGGCCAAACATCCCCGGCGCCTTTAGCCCTGGAAATTGTAAAGGCAAAAGG
>JANOTW010000384.1:0-6992 GCA_031416575.1 Ferruginibacter sp. | reverse complement strand
ATCATAAAAATCATCCTAATCAACCTAATCAGCGGTTCAGACAATATTAAACGTGATTAAGATGATTAGGATGATTAGGATGATTGCTATGGCTATTTAATTATTTGAACCTTTAGATGAATGCTGATTATCGAAATTACGCTGCATTTAAAAAATCATAAAAATCATCCTAATCAACCTAATCAGCGGTTCAGACAATATTAAACGTGATTAAGATGATTAGGATGATTGCTATGGCTATTTAATTATTTGAACCTTTTGATTAATGCTGGTTATCGAAATTACGCTGCATTTAAAAAATCATAAAAATCATCCTAATCAACCTAATCAGCGGTTCAGATAATTTAATCAACTTAATCAGCGGTTCAGATATTTTCTTATACTTTTGCGCTTCAATTTATAATTTATATAATTCATGCAACTATCTTCTTTATTAGACCGTTTTTCTGAACCCGAAACATTAAAGATGGCCAAACTGGGCCGTGAACTGCGGGCCAAAGGAATTGATGTAATTGACCTTAGCCTGGGGGAACCCGATTTTGACACTCCTCAACATATCAAGGACGCAGCTATACAAGCTATCAATGATAATTTTAGCCATTATACTCCCGTGGCAGGTTATCTTGATCTTAGGGAAGCCATCTGTACCAAATTAAAAAGAGATAATAACCTGGATTATAAACCAGAAAACATCGTTACTTCAACTGGTGCTAAGCAAAGCCTGGCCAATACGATACTTGCAGTGGTGGATGAAGGGGAAGAAGTGATTATTCCTACTCCTTACTGGGTTACTTATTCCGAGCTGGTAAAAATAGCCAGGGCTACCGTAGTGGAAGTGCATACTTCTTTGGAAAGTGGCTTTAAAATAACTCCTGCACAATTGGAAGCCACTATTACACCTAAATCAAAACTATTTCTTTTTTCTTCACCGTGCAACCCTTCCGGCGCCGTATATAGCAAAGAAGAACTGGAGGCTTTGGCCGTTGTGTTTAGGAAATATCCAGGCCTGTACATCATTTCCGATGAAATATATGAATACATCAATTTTGTGGGTAAGCATGAAAGCATTGCACAGTTCAGCGATTTAAAGGACCGGGTGATCATCATCAATGGATTAAGCAAGGGCTTTGCAATGACCGGCTGGCGGCTTGGTTATATTGCCGCCAATACCGACATCGCGAAAGCCTGCGAAAAATTACAGGGACAATTTACTAGTGGCACCTGTTCCATTACGCAGAAAGCAGGAGTGGTAGCGCTTACTACCGATCTTAAACCATCCTTTGATATGACGGAAGAATTTACAAGGAGAAGGGCAAGGGTGATGGACCTGATAAAAGATATCCCCGGTTTTAAGTGTTCGGAACCCGATGGGGCTTTTTATATTTTCCCGGATGTATCTTATTATTACGGTAAATCGAATGGTGAAATTAAAATCACCAACTCAGCGGATTTCTCCATGTACCTGCTCAATACAGCTCACGTTTCATCCGTAATGGGAGAGGCTTTTGGCGAACCCAATTGCGTACGTTTTTCTTTTGCCAACAGCATGGCCAACATTGAAAGGGCCTGGGTAAGGATTAAAGAAGCATTAGGAAATTTAAATTAAAACCCGGTACCGGCTGAAATAACCGGAAGCTTCCAGGATGGAAGAAAATGCATAGCCTTTAAAATTCAAACATTTCTTGTTTTTTTGAGATGAACAGGTTGGTGCTATTATTTATGCTGTACAAGGGATAAAAAAGTGAGGAAAAATCTTTGTCCAGGCAGTGAAGCAATGAGCATCATCGTTGCATCGCCCTCTTGTACTTAATACCATTGGGCAACTTTAATTGCGTTTTAAATTAATTCCGGAGCCTATATAATTTGGTTATTGTCCAAAATAAATATCACTAATTTATCCCTTGGGCAGTATATTTTTTCTTTAAAAAGAAAAAATACCCACACTTATACTGAAGTGCATAAAGCTTCAGTCTGTGAATTAAAGCTTATTTAGCGCTTCGGGCCAAGGAGTTCCCCCTGAAGTTAAAATAGTTGAAGTGGTGGAGGGCTGGGTACCTTTGGTTGTTGGTAAAAGACACTATACTTCACATGGGATAAAATAACCGTTTTAGGTTTTGCTTAATATCGAAATAAAACACGTGCCCCATTTCCAATAACAACGTAATGCAAGATCCCCAATGGTATGTCTTTGAACCGAGCGTGGCAACGATGCTGCCATGCAAAACAAATGTCCGGGAACAAAAAATTTTGATTGGACCTTATGGAAATGCAATGAATCAAAATTGCTTCGCTTCACCAGGAGAACATTGAAAGGATGCAGGGGTTTAAACCATCATTAACCGGGAAGTGTACATTAACATTGTGTCATAAAAACAGGCATATACATGTTAAAGCAAATTGCAGGCGGCAGATCAGGGTATTATGGTATTTAATAATGTTACTAATTAACTGGTTTAAGAAGCAAAATAATTATTAATTTTAAAGTACAAACATTACAAATTACAGGATAGCAACTGCCTCAACAACAGAAAAAAAATTATGAAACAATATTCCCGATTTGTTATTTTATTAAGTATGATGGTTTTGTCACTTTGTATTTTACCACAGTTGGCAAAGGCAATTGGTGATCCGGGTGAAGATCCTGATATCCCTATTGATGGAGGTGTTAGTGTATTGGTAGCAGCAGGAGTGGTATATGGTATAAAAAAAATAAGGGATGAAAGAAAAAGGAATTTGAATAAATTACCCTGAGCTTGAATTTTATAGTAAAATACTAAGGGGGATGATAGTAAGTGTCATCCCCCTTTTCATTGAATAGCATCCTGTTTTTAGTATTGTTCGTATGGTTTATTTACACGAAATTTACAAATATTTACAAGGATATCGAAGTGCCGGTCGTAATTAATAACCATCTTTTAAGGCGATTTTAAAATTTTTAACGCGGTATTCTAAAGCACTGTTGATACACATGATAAATAGATTCTACCCTGTTTTTGTTGTTGTAAGCTTTTTTTTCAAGGCTTTTATTGTATTATTGGCGGCTATTTTTTTTAGTTCCTGTAAAATATACAAGCCGGCTTATTACTTTAAGGATATTAAAGAAGATACCATTATTAGTGGTTTTGTAAATAATGAAATGGAGTTGAAAATTCAGAAAAATGATATCTTGAATATTTCAATTTCAAGCCTGAGTGATATTGAAGATGGCCTGTTTAATAAGTCAGTTGCAGGGGTATCAGGAAAAGGTGGGTACCAGGTAAGCCTGGATGGAAATATATACTTTCATAAATTAGGTAAAGTAGCGGTAGCAGGCCTCACCAGAAAAGAACTGAAGGCCAAACTTGAAAATGACCTCATGCCTTATCTAAAAGACCCGATCGTTACGGTAAATTTTACCAACCACCACATTATTGTATTAGGAGAAGTCAGTTCGCAGGTGGTAGATATGCCGGAAGAAAAGATCTCGCTGCTGGAAGTAATGGCAAAGAGTGGGGGCGCTACTGCCAACTCCCAATTAAGCAAATTAATGGTAATACGTGAAAAACAAAATACCAAACAGGTTAAACACCTCAACCTTGAAGACCCTTCTATTTTCACTTCGCCCTGGTACTACCTTCAACCCAATGATATTGTAGTGGTAAAACCGAATGAAGAAAAAATTGATACGGAACAAAGACGGACCCGCAATCAATTGCTCTATGCTACTGTTTTATCAGGGATATCTTTTGTATTTTTAATCATTGACCGTATTTTTCGTTAACGGATGCCGTGTAACCAATATTATGAACGAACAGCAATTTTTTAAGGAAAAACAAGAAACGAATGTATTTATTCAGTTAATACAAAAGTACCTTCCATTCTGGCCACTGTTTGCATTAACTATTCCTGTATCCATGAGTATTGCTTATATCTACCTGAGGGCCGAAGTACCCATTTATGTCGCTACCGCAAAGGTTTTATTAAAGGATCCCAATAAAGGGTCGGGAGACTCGAAAGTATTGGACGCCCTCAATATTTTCAGTGAAAAAAAGATCGTGGAAAATGAGATATTGGTAATGCGTTCCTCCGGCCTGATGCAGGAAGTAGTAAAATCGCTCAATCTTTATTCTACAGTGTATAATAAGGGTAAGGTAAGACTGGAGGAATTATATGGGGAAAATTCACCCATCCGTTTTGAGGCGATGGAGAATGATAGTATTTATGCTTACGGGAAATATCCATTTGAAGTGGATTGGATCAATAAAAAGGTTAAAATAAATGAACAGGCCATTCATTTTGACAGTACGGTTTTATTGGATAATGTATTTTATCGCCTGGTTATAAATAATAAGTACAACACCGGTGTGCTGGGAAAAAACTATTTCGTGATCACCCGTCCTTTAGGCACTGCGGCGGGGGAGATCATTGGTGGCCTGAATGCAACTCCGTTATCAGCTTCTTCTACAGTATTAAATGTAAGTTTATCAACACCTGTGCCTGAAAAGGCCCGTGATATACTTAAAAGGCTTTTTGAAATATATAATAGGGAAGGTATTGGTGATAAGAACCAGATCGCTGCTAAAACACTTGCTTTTATTGATGACAGGATGAATCTTGTATTCAATCAATTAGATAGCGTGGAACGGAATATTGAAGCCTACAAGAACAGGGAATCTTTGTACAGTGTTGGTACCCAGGGGGAATTATACTTAACCAGGGTGCGTGAATTAGATGTAAGAAAAGGAGAAATCAATTTACAACTTGAAATATTGGACGATACCAGGAATTATGTGTTGAACAAAGGCGGTAAACGGGGTACCGTTCCTTCTTTATCGCTGGTAACTGATGCTACCCTTAATGGCTTACTCAGTAATTTATATGCTGCGGAGTTTGAACTGGAGAATGCCTCCCGTGTTAGCGGGGAAAACAGTTTACCGGTTATACAGGCAAAAGAAAAAATAAACAGGTTAAAGACGGATATATTGGAGAACATCTCAAGTATAAAAAAAAACCTGGTAACAATAAAAAATGATATAAATAGTAATATCTCCCTGAATAATAATTTATTAAAATCGGTACCTCAAAAAGAAAGGGGATTACTGGAGATCAGCAGGCAGCAGGAAATCAAGAATAATATCTATTCCTATTTATTGCAGAAAAGAGAGGAGACCGCCATTTCATCCGCATCTACCGGTGCGGATTTAAGGGTGTTGGAAACTCCCAGTTCTTATGGCCCGGTAAGTCCTGTAGCAAAGAATTTTTACATGACGGGATTTATTGTAGGGCTGCTTGCCGCCGTGTTTATGGTTTTATTAAAAGAACAATTTAAAAGCAAAGTGCTGTTCCGGGATGATATTGAAGATAAAACCACCGTTCCTTTCGTTGGTGAAATTGTGCAGGCGGGTACCAGGACACCCATTGTGATTACGGAAGGTAAAAGGACCGTTATAGCAGAACAGTTCAGGGCCTTAAGGACCAACCTGGCTTATATGGGGTTGAATGAAGCGCATAAAACCCTGTTGGTAACTTCCAGTATTTCAAGCGAGGGGAAGAGCTTTTTGGCCATCAATCTCGCCATCAGTTTTACCTTAACCGGGAAAAAAGTCGCCCTGATGGAAATGGATCTCCGCAAACCCAAGTTAAGTAAATTAATGAATGTATCACGTGACCCCGGGATATCCAATTACGTAGTTGGTAAGGTTACTATTGAAGAGATCATCCGTGAAACCTCCATCCCCAATTTATTCATCATCCCTGCGGGGGCCATACCTCCCAATCCTACTGAACTGATCGGGAGGCCTGCTTATCGCCAAATGATGGAATTTATTAAAAAGGAGTTTGATTATGTATTTATTGATACTGCTCCCATTGGGCCTGTTACGGATGCACAACTTTTGGCGGAATATGGGGATGTAACTTTATATGTTATCCGGCACGACCGGACACCCAAGATTTTCCTGAAGATGATCAATGATTTGAACCAGCAGAAAAAATTCAACAATATGTGTATCATATTTAACGGGGTAAAAAAACGTGGTATCAATATTGGCAATTTCGGCAACGGTTATGGTTATGGATATGGTTATGGATATGGATATGGATACGGTTATGGATATGCGGGCGATGATAGCGAAACTACAATCCCGGGATTGAAGCGGCTTTGGAGTAAGGTTAAGCGGATTGTGAAAGGGTGATTGATAATTGATAATTGATAATTGATAATGGGATAATTGATAATGGGATAATTGATAATTAATAAAATTGTTTCTCCTTCTGGTTAGCAGTTCTTTTATTAATGAAAGAAATTATTTAATTTTTATATTGTTTAGTTGATTTGATATTATTCGAATCAAAAACATTATCAATTATCAATTAAATAATTATCAATTAAAATTAACCTTCAAATAATAACCCTTCATTCAAAACAAATGTGACTGAGGATTAGCGAAGCTATGTTATGGAAGAAAATAATTTACATTGGTTTGCGGTATATACCAAGCCCAGATGGGAAAAAAAAGTAGCCACCATACTGGAGGGAAAGGGTATTGAAAATTATTGCCCGCTTAACAAAGTGGTAAAACAATGGAGCGACCGTAAGAAAATTGTGCTGGAACCCATCTTCAAATCCTATGTTTTTGTAAGGGTACCGGATGCGGAGAAGTGGGAACTGAGAAGTATAAACGGCATAATCAATTTTGTTTACTGGCTGGGCAAACCCGCCCGTATAAAGGATGATGACATTTATACTATCAGGAAATTCCTGAATGAATTTTCAGATATAAAGATAGAGGAGGCCACACAATTGCAGGTAAACAGTAAGGTAAGGATCAAACAAGGTGTTTTAATGAATTACCATGGGATACTGATAGAACTCTATGGCAGCCGTGCGAAAGTAAGGATTGAAACGATGGGGATTCAGTTAAGTGCACAGTTTGATAAAAAGAATTTGGAACCGGTGGGTGGATAATTGATAATGAGATAATTGATAATTGATAATTGATAATGAGATAATT
>JANOTW010000383.1:0-21585 GCA_031416575.1 Ferruginibacter sp. | reverse complement strand
ACCGGCAGCAACCAATATATTATACAATTCGCCCGGTGAAATAATGCCACCGCGGAAATTGATTTTTATTGTTAGCGAGTATTTCATTGTTACATTTTAATTAAAAATAAATGTTGTCCGGGCAGAAGGTTTTCATGGCATTCCCGAAAAAAGTCGGGATTTCGCAATACAGTTTTTTTGTCCAGTCTATATTTCTTTGCTCAACATCGTTGCGTTGATAATCCCGATAGCGTATGCGTACCGGGACGCACTTCTATACAACCATTCTTTTTGTCCGGGCTAAGAAGCTATGTGGAGCATCGTTGCATTGGTACATCCCGATAGCGCAGCGTATCGTGGACGCCCTCTTGTACCGCATACCATTGTGGGTCTTTACCCACGTTGTAATTAGCGAAACATCAGCCCCGGTTTATTTGGGTACTCTTGTACGATATACCATTGTGGAACTTGCTTACGTTATAAATTAGAGTAGCCCAATTTCATTAAGGATGCTTCACTCCAGCAGGTTATAGCGGTATTGCAAATCATCACCACATCACTATTTTTTTTGTACTATCGCCGGACTGATCATAAGATTTTTTTTTTACAAAATTATGCCACCTGTATTTCGGGCCCCATCGGAGCCACCTCTTTGTAGAACATCAACAATAAATGCATCTGCTCTGTAGGAACAACCCTGTACCATTGCCCGATATGGGGGCGTACCTCCGGCACGCAAATACAATTGCATTATTTTCTACAAAGAGGTAGCTCCTACGGAGCTAAGTCATGTGCATTTTTCAATGATCCGATTTTATAAAACATTTTCATCCCGTCTATCTGCTACGCAATTAATGCTCCCCAATGGTATGCGGTACAAGTGAGTGACACAACGATGTACCACATTGCTTCTTAGCCCGGACAACAATACTGCAACACGATTTTTTTTTCATTCACCGGCATGTTTCACAAACCCTTCCTACGGAACGATAATTACATTTTTCTCTGCATGCTACACACATACCGTTTCTACGGAACGAATACCATGATCATTTGTTTGCTAACCCTATATCGAACTGATAACATCATCTGCTTAATTTATTTCAAACAACATCCAATGCCAATTCTTTAATTGCAATAAACGTACCCCCGCTTTTTATACCCCCATCATTCATTGCCTTCTCCAATAACGTTTTCACCTCGGGCCGGCAACTGCCGCAGCCCATACCCGCCCCTGTCAACTGGCACAATTGCAACAGGTCGGTACAACCTTCCTTTATTTTATTTTCAAGGTTCCCTTCCCCTACCCCGCTGCAACTGCAGATCAATTTGCCTAACACCGGTTCGGCTTTTTTGCCACTCCGTAATAACTGCAGGCGCTTATCGCTCAACTCTATTTTATCCTGTATCAAATCACGAAACTCCAGGAATTCACTCTTGTCGCCAATTAAAATAGCGCCCACCAAACGATCATTGTGAATAATACATTTCTTGTAATACCGCCTGGCCTTATCTATAAACACTACTTCTTCATAAGCGGCATCATCAGGGCATTCGGCCAAGCCTAATGAACACAACTCCGTGCCATGCATTTTTAATATATTCATCAACAGTGAACCATCATAATATTTTGATATATCACCGCTCAAAAATCTTGCAACAATGGCAGCCTGTTGCTCTGCCGCCGCGGTTATACCATACAGGGACCCTTTGAATTCGGCTATCTCTCCAATAGCGAAAATATTGGGGTCACTGGTTCGCAAATATTCATCTACCACTACGCCCCGCTTACATTCAATGTTGGCCGATTTAGCTATTTCAATATTTGGTACCGTGCCAATGGCAATTACGATGGCCTGGCAATCTATCAGCAACCCGCTCTTTAAACGGATGCCGGTTATATGATCCTTTCCTAAAAAACGGTCAATCTCATCGTTGTAATAAATATCCACGCCCTTATCAACTAATTCTTCATGCAGCAACTGGCTGCCCAATGGATCAAGCTGCCTGTCCATCAACCTTGAGATACGTTGCACGATTGTTACTTCCACATTAACTTCACGAAGCGATGCAGCCAGTTCAATGCCTAACAAGCCGCCGCCAAGTACTACAACTTTACCTTTTGCCGCATCCACATGATCTTTAAAACTATCCGCATCTATCCTGTTGCGCATGGTAAAAATGCCTTTCAACGAAGGAACATCCCTTAACATTGCTGCACGGCTGCCCGTAGCAAGTAATAAAACATCATAGTGATGCAGTTGCCCGTTACTATCGGTGACAGTTTTATTTTCCCTGTCAATAATTTCAACACTTACGCCACGGTGCAATTTTATATTGTATTCCATTTCCTCCTCATCCGTCATCTTCACCAGGTTATCCCATGGCAAAGCGCCGCTGATGTAACCGGGTAACAAAACCCGGTTGTAAAATGGAAAATTTTCTTTGCTGAATATTTCAATCTGATCCTCCTCATTTAAAGCCCGGTAGCTTTTTACAAATCCGCAGGAGCCTGCACCAGCGCCTATCACGATAATTTTTTGTGCCGGTTTTTTATAAAGCCGCACCTGCACAACGGTGAATTTAAAATCGGGTTCCTTGCTTTTGGGATCCACCACATTCGCCGTAAGATTGTTGGCCCTGTTTAAATCATTATTCAAAATCTTGCCCCAATGCATGGGAAGAAATACAACCCCTTTTTTTATGTCTGTTGAATGTTTTGCTTTTACCCTTACTAATCCCTGCTTGCTTAGGATTTCTACCAGGGCATTATCATTGATGCCACGTTCTTTCGCATCATCCGGGTGAATTTCCAAAAAGGGTTCACTGATATGTTGTTTAAGCTTATTTACTTTTCCCGTTTTACTCATCGTGTGCCACTGGTCGCGTATGCGGCCGGTAGTCAGTATCAAAGGAAAATCATCATCCGGTTGTGTACTCGTGTTATGATCAGGGAAAGAATGGATGACCGCTTTTTGTGATGGCGTATAAAATTTATGATCAGTAAATAACCTGGGCGTACCGTAACCGTTAGTTGCTGTATCCTCCCCTTCACCCATTTCTTTTGTGTAAGGCCATTGTACGGATTTTTTTTCTTTCAGTATGCTATAAGTTAATCCGCTAACGTCCACATTGGTACCGGCTGTTAATGCGGCGTGCTCGGCATATATCTCCGCCATATTCGCAAAATCGAATCCCTTGAAACCCATCTTTTGGGCAAAGCGGCAAATGATCTCCGCATCGGGTACCGCTTCGCCGGGTGCGTCCACAATTTTATTCAGGTAGCTGATACGCCGTTCCGCATTCGTCATGGTGCCTTCTTTCTCTATCCACGAAGCCGCAGGCAACACCACGTCGGCATATTTCAATGTTTCGGGTTTGTTGCTTACATCCTGCACCACTACGAATTTCGCCTTCTTCAAGCCTTCCTCGGCCATCCGCACATCGGGCAAACTTATCAACGGATTGGTGCATAATATCCAGACGGCTTTTAGTTTTCCATCATTCAGGGCTTCAAACATTTCCGTAGCTGTCAATCCTGGTTTGGACTGAATGGTCCCCAAAGGTATTTGCCAGAATTTTTCTACCTCGTTTCTATGCGCTTCATTGGCCATATCCCGGTGAGCAGGCAATAAATTTGATAACCCACCCACTTCACGGCCACCCATCGCATTGGGTTGGCCGGTTAATGAAAATGGCCCTGAGCCCGGCTTTCCGATATGCCCTGTGATCAGGTTTAAATTGATAAGCGATAGGTTTTTATTTACGCCGATCACACTTTGATTGAGGCCCATCGTCCACATGGTAATAAACCCTTTGGCATTGCCAATGTATGAAGCGGCTAACCGTATATCGCTTTCATTCACTCCACAAATAGCCGCGGCTTCCGCTATAGTTCTTTCAAAAACAGTATTACAATAGTTGTCAAAACCTTCCGTATGGTCCTGCAGAAAATTGAAATCAATTTTCCCCGATTCTATCAAACATCTTCCAATGGCATGGTGCAAGGTGATATCCGTTCCGGGATTTAATTGCAGGTGCACGTTTGCGATAGAGCAGGTTTGTGTACGGCGGGGATCACTTACAATGATCTTTATATCCGGATTTTTTTCTCTTGCGGCTTCTATCCTTCGCCATAATATTGGATGGCACCAGGCAGGGTTTGCACCGGCAACAAAAATGCAATCAGCCAGTTCCAAATCATCATAGCTCACCGGCACACTATCTTCACCCAGGCTCATTTTATACCCTACTACCGCCGAGCTCATGCACAGCCGTGAGTTGGTATCAATATTATTGCTGCCGATGAAACCTTTTATCAGTTTATTCACTACATAATACTCTTCGGTAAGGCATTGCCCCGAGGCATAAAAAGCTACTGAACCAGGGCCATATTTTTCAATCAAGGTTTTAAATACAGCAGCCGTTCTTTCCAATGCCGTATCCCATGAAACCCTTTGCCGTGGCTGGTTTTTACTATACCGCATTTCGGGGTACAATAAGCGGTCACTGGTATCCGTTACCGTGTAATGCAGGTTCATTCCCTTACTGCACAGCATGCCCTTATTAACCGGGTGATCCGGATCGCCTTCCGCTTTTAAAACACCCTGCTTATCTTTCCGTACAATCATGCCGCAGCCTACACCGCAGTAGCAACAGGTGGTTGATGACCCCCTGCCCCCGCTGGCCAGCGGGGGGGGCTGGAAGCTTTCAGTGCTTAGTGTATTATGTTTTTTAGGAACAGTCAAATTATTATTAGTGTTTATTTACCCTGAATTGAGTGTTTCCGATAGTATTATTTATAGTAACTTTTACAACATTTTTATCGTTCTTAATTTTCATGTACCGAACATTTTTATTTCAATCAAGCTTCATTGGCGTCGCACTCTTGTACATTTTATCTATGGGGAACTTGCCTGCGTTTTGTTGTTGAACCCGCATTCCCTGGTGATTTACAAATGGTGCCGGCTTTTTTATTTATAACACAATTAAAGTTGCCCAATGGTATTTAGTACAAGAGGGCGATGCAACGATGTTGCCATGAAACCTTCCAGCCCGGACAACAAAAAAATGCAACTTATTTATTTTGCTTTAGTAATATAATTCTGGTCTGTTACCCAATAAAAAAATATCGCCATTGAATGCATCAGAACCCTCCTTCGGGGGGCAGGGGGGCTAACTGCAACTTTGCATCCTCTACTAATTCTGTTGCTTCGGCTGATACCGTGAATTTTGTTACCAATACAATCAACGACACACCAATCACCGCATAACCGATATATTGAAATGCCTGCAAATAGGTAATGGTAGTTGATTTGAATAAAAACCCAAACATCATTCCACCAACATTACCACCGGCGCCTACAATACCACTTACCATGCCTACATTTTTTTCATTTACAAAAGGAGTGATGGCGTAAGTAGTGCCATTGGCCATTTTAAGAAATAAAGCGAATGTTATCATTGATAAAATGGCCATCTCCAGGGAACCTGCCATCGCAAAAAGCAGGATACCACATCCTTCCAGCAACAGCATGGTAGCCAATAAAATCCCTTTGCCCCTCATGCCATATTTTTTTCCGATCTTATCCGCGGAAATTCCACCCAGCGCCCTGGCAAAAATATTCATAAAACCGAAAGCACCCGCCCAAAAACCAGCAGCTCCCTGGCTTAAATGGTAGGTATCGGTAAAGTGCAATGCTGCCACACCGTCAAAAGTAATTTCCATACCAAAGCATACGGCATAAGCCAAAGACAATGACCACACCCGCCAGTCTGAGAGTATGCTCCAATCTGTTTTTCCGGAAGGTTTTTTCAGGCGGTTGATGTCTTCAAAATTTCCCTGTGGGGTATCTTTCGTATATCTGTAATAAACAAATGCCATTATCAATAACATCACACCAGGCAAAATCATCGCATAGCGCCATGCTTCCGCTTTTGTATAGCCAAACCCCACAATGGTAGCAAAGATTACGGGCATCAGCATATTGGTAACGCCCCCACCCAGGTTGCCCCAGCCACCCGCCACGGCATTGGCGGTACCCTTGATATTAGGCGCAAACATTACCGAAGTATGAAACTGCGTAATAACAAATGAAGCGCCTATAACGCCAATGGCCAGCCGAAATAAAAGGAAGCTGGTATAGCTATGCGCCAGGCCAACTAACATTACTGGGAATGCCCCGATAATTAGTAAAGCCGTATAAGTTCTACGCGGCCCCCAGGTATCGCATAATTTACCAATTAACAGGCGTGCGAAAATGGTAGCTGATACGGCGGCGATAATAGTGTTTCCTACTTCAGCTTTGGATAAACCTAAGTCCTGGCGGATAGTTGGCATTAACGGCGCTAATCCAAACCAACCAAAAAAACAGGCGAAGAAAGTAAGCCAGGTAATATGGAAGGATTGCATTTGAATACCCTTGAAACTGAGTACATTTAATTTAGATAATGGCTGGTTCATAATTTTAGTCGTTGTTGTTTACAAATTTTTATTAATGAATATCTTCTATAGAAAACTTATCTATCAAAAGATTTAAGAGTTTATCATGGATGAGCATATATTCAGGATCATGTACTATTTCTTTTTTGTTCCTGGGCCTTGGCAAATGCACATCTACAATTTCCTTTATTGTAGCTTCGGGGCCATTATTCATTACTACCACCCTGTCAGACAAGAAGATCGCTTCTTCAATATCATGTGTTACCATCACAATAGTTTTCTCCCGGTGATCAATATTCCAAAGCTTTAACAATTCAATGTGCATGCTGCTTTTGGTTAAAGCGTCTAAAGCGCCAAAGGGTTCATCCAACAATAAAATAGATGGGTTTATGGCGAACGCCCTTGCTATTGCTACCCGCTGTTTCATGCCACCGGATAGCTGCCCCGGAAGTTTATCTTTGTGGTCCCAAAGTTTTACCATCTTCAAATTATTTTCTACCAGTTCTTTTTTTTCTTTGGCGGACCTGCCTTTGATAGCGGAATCAACCGCTTCATAAATATTACGGTAAACCGTTAGCCATGGCAGCAATGAATAATTTTGAAAAACAATTCCCCTGTCAACACCAGGGCCTAACACTTGCTTGCCATTGGCAAATACAGTTCCGCCGGTAGGCTTTACCATTCCGCTGATGGTTCCCATCAAAGTGGATTTACCACATCCTGAATGGCCTATCAATGTAACGATTTCACCCTTTTTTACAGTTAGCGAAATATCTTTTACGGCAGTATAAATGCCCTTAGGTGTTTTAAAACTTACCGTAACATTGCTGATGTCAATGCTGTTATTATCCTGGATTATTCTTTTTGCGCTTATACCGGAAACCGGGGCTTCCATTTCGATTGTGTTTGCCATATTTTTTGAGTTGAAATATTAAAAAAAGATTGTCCGTGATCCCCGAAAAGCAATATGCAATTATTTGTATTAGATTTCTAAACTGAATAACTGAACCTTTTTTGAAGCGCCATGAAAATTTTATCCAATAGCAATCCGACAATTCCAATAATGATGATGGCTACAATTATTTTTGCCACACTGCCCCCATTAAAACCTTCTTCCCAAACGAAATATCCTAAACCAATTCCACCGGATAACATTTCCCCGGCCACAATTACCATCCAGGCAATGCCCACAGCCAGGCGTAAACCGGTGAGGATATGTGGCAATGAAAAAGGCACCAGTATTTTTGTTAAATACTTCCACCTGGAAAAGCCAAAAGCTTTACCAACGTTTTTATGATCCTGCGGTATGGATGCTACACCGAAAGCGGTATTAATAACTGTAGGCCATAATGAACAAATGAATATCATAAATACGCTGGCTGCAGGTGAGTCTTTAAAAATAGCCAGCCCCAGCGGAAACCATGCCAATGGGGATACGGGGCGTAAAATTTGAACAATAGGGTTTATAATCGCCATTACTGTTTTGCTGGAACCCATTACGATGCCAAGCGGTATCGCAATTAAACTACCCAAACCAAATCCAATACCTACCCTTGCTAATGAACTCAATAATTTTATGCCGATACCTTTTACATCCGGATCATTTTGCATCGGGTCGTGCATTACCTCTTTAAGTACCACCCATGTCATTCGTGGATTAGGAATTTCGTTTTTAGTGTAGTAAGAAATCAATTCCCAAACCCCGCCAACCAATGCCAGGCCAACAATAAAGTAAAGGACTGAAAGCAATGTTTTTAATGTGAATATATTTTTCATTTTAAACTTTTTAAATATTGTAAGGCAAAAGGCAGGTAACAGGTACCTTTATTCTTATGGCCTTTCGCCTTACTGAATAATTAATTATCTCTTTGTAGTTTTTAAATAATTAGCAGGATTATTAGGGTCAAACTGCACATCGTACGTTGTTTTAAAAGCCTGCATATCCGGCTGTACAGGCACTGCCATTTCCTTCGCTACTTCCGCGAACAAATCAGATAATATTAATTTATCGGCGATGGCCTTATAAGCCGGTTCAGTTTTTAAATAGCCAAATCTTACATACTGGGCTAAAAACCAAACGGCATTCGATTTTTTTGGCGTGTTCACTATTCCATTGTTATAAAAGGTCATATAGTCATCTTTATATTTTTGAACGCCTAAATCACATCCCAAATCATAGGAGCCCTTTAACCTTGCTTCAATTACCTGTAACGGGGCATTTACATAATTGGGTTTGGTAAGCCATGATGCGGCTTTAGAACGGTTACCCATAACATCTAACCATTTGCAGGCCTCAATAATGGCTTTCATTACTTTTTTTAAATCTTCCCTGTTATTAGCTGCAAATTCCGAGTTAACTACTAATGCTTTTTCCGGATGATTTTTCCAGATATCCTGCGATGAGATATGGGTGAAGCCTACATTTTGTGCCACGGCAAGGCCGTTCCAGGGTTCGCCCACGCAATAACCTTCCATGTTATCCACCCTCATATTGGCAACCATTTGGGGCGGGGGAATAGTAATGATGGAAACTGATTTTTGATTGATGCCCGCAGCGGCCATCCAGTTGCGCAACCATATATCGTGTGTGCCGCCCGGAAAGGTTTGAGCGAAAGTTACTTCTTTACGGCCTTGTACATTTTTTACGGCGGCGGCAGCTTTATTTACTTCTTTAAATCCAACCAATCCGCAAAAATCTTTAGATAAAGTAATTGCCTGGCCATTGTTATTTAACACCATTGCAATCTTCATTTCCTTACCTGCCGTACCACCTACCCCAGTATAAACAGAAAGTGGCATGGAGAATAAACAATGCGCCCCATCAATTTCCCCATTTAATATTTTATCCCTTACCACAGCCCAGGAGGCTTGCTTCTCAAGTTCAACGTCCACTCCGTATTTTGCAAAAAGTCCTAATTCTTTTGCAACCACTAAAGGGGCGCAATCGGTTAATGGTATAAACCCCAGTTTTATTTTTCGGGAAGGCGATTGCATTTTAAAAGATACTACGCCTGTTAGCAATACAGTAAGTGTTAAAAAAACGATTGATTTATTTATGATTGATTTCATTTATAATATTTAAAAGTTGATTGAAAAAAAATTCCCTTTTTTTGACCTATGGTTGTTTAATAGCAACGGGTTTTGTATAAAAGAAATCCGGGGTAAAGCGTATCATCGCATAAAACCAGTTACCGGTTTTATTATAAGTATCCGCTGCTGCATCAGTGGTTGCCTGTCCTTTGGCAATAGCCATACTGCTCTTCGCATTCATGATGGAGTAACCCAATTCAATATTGGTAAACTTGTTCATGTTGTAGTTTACCAAAAAGTCCAGTTCATTTCCCAGCTTTTTATCTATGAATGCCCCATCGGCTTTTTTCATGTCTTTATCTGTAGAAAAAAGATGGAAATCAACTCCGGCAGTTAATGTATTGCCCGTGTATTTGAATTTGAGGTAAGGATTTTTTAATCCCCCAGCCGGTGATCCGGTACCCACATAGAAAAAATCCATGTAACCCCAATGCCTGTGTGGCGTGCCATAAAGCGGATCAAATTTTTCATCTTCTGTGGTAGCCGCATTATTACCGCTCAATACATCATATCCCGGGGTAACGCTTATTTTTCCTTTTTGATAAGTAGCCGAAATGGTATAGTGATAAGCATTTTTCATTTTTACAGCATCCCTGTTTTTTCCACTTTGTGCATAATATGCAGCCTGGATAGCGATTTTGCCAAACCCGGATGCATTACCCATGGTACGGTTGATCATTAATCCATAAGTATATCTGCTATTTAAGCCGGAATAATCGAAAGCATCCGTAGCTCCTGAAGAAGCAAACCGTTTGCCATACACGTAACCTGCTGCGGCGCTGCCTGCTGAATCAGTTTTATATTTGCCAAAATTGTCGTTGAAGAACAATGCGGAGAATTTTGTTTGGTTGAATTTCTTGCTGATATACAAACTGGTGAATGATTTATAATCCTGGTTACCTCCATTTGTTGTTGGTGGGTTTAGCCAAACAGGCGCACCGGTTTTTGTACTGTTGTTTCCGGCATTACCTGCAGGCGCCATTGGCAGGATACCGGCAGGCGTTGGAACTAACAGGCCCAATGAATTTTTTACATAAGGCGCCACATTGGAAGGTACATAGGAGGTACTGGTAATACCAAATGCATCGGAGTTTTGATTGAATGCATACCCCAGGTCTATCTGCCATCCTTTATGTACGGTTTTTAATAAAGCCATATCATGACGGCGGGCTTGTTGCAGCCAATCAAGATTTCCTAAAAGCCTTACATCGTCATAATTTAATTCCTGGCGGCCGATTTTTAAACTCATTAAATCAATTCCCTTCGTTTTAATGGTAGTATCAGCCTTGTTGAATAAAGCAAGATCGGCCCAGCCTTCGTGCATCATCAATTTATTACCATCCGCATTGGAAATAGTGGATGCATCCTGGCCCCACACCCTTACATCCTGCAGGCTGGCGCCAAAGGTTAGCCTGTCCCATTTGTAACCAAAAATCAAGCGTGTCCGCTGAGATGTGAAAGCAGCGGATTTGGAACCCTTTAAAACAAGGTTGCCTAATCCATTGCGTACTTCAGTACGGGTACGCAATTGTCCGGTAAAAGTAAATTGCGCCTTTGCATTCAATGCGATCAACGCAATGACACATGTCATCGAAAGTGTAATTCGGTTTTTAAGATTTTTAGCCATAATTTTGTTTTTTGGTTTTAGATTGTGAATCAATTTGAAATCTGCCCCGGTTCAATTTCCACATCGGCCGGGGTTTTTATTTTTATAATACGAATTTTTATTACACGAATTTTTAAGAAACGAATTACACGAATTATTGTCCGGGCTAAGAAGCTTTGGGCATTCCCGAAAAATCGGGATTTCGAAATACAGGATTTTTTGTCCAAGCTAAATTTCCTTGCTCAACATCGTTGCATCGCCCACTTGTACGTCATACCATTGGGGAACTTTAATTGCGTTTACTTGGAAAAAAAATATTCTAGTTTTTAAAATCCTCAAACAAATGGCACTGATCCAGCATTCACCATTGCCCATTCACCCTATTCTTCCACCGCAATAAATACTTTTCCTTCTTCTATTTTTACCGGGTAGGTTTTAATACTGCATTCATCACCGGTAAGGCATTCGCCGGTTACCAGCGAAAAGGTTTTTTTATGAAAGGGGCAAGCCACTTTGGGTTCATCCTGCTGCGTGCCAATCATGCCGCGGCTCAGCGCCATTTGTTTGCGGTGCGGACATTCATTTTGAGTGGCATACCATTCGCCCCTGCGTGCGAAATGAAACAATGCGATTTGCGTATCCCCGTATTTCACGCATACACCCCCGTTAGCAGGCACATCGGATGTATCGCAGGCCGCAAACCAGGTAATTGTATTTTCATTTGTTAATGTCAGCATGGCTTTTATTTTTTTAAAAAGTTTTCCTTATCCCGCAATTGGCGGGGTTACATATTTCATATATCAACAGGGAATAATTATTTATTGCTGTATAAAAACAACCAATAATAAAAATGCAGGCAATCGAAAAAAAACGGTAAGCAAATAAAAAAAATAACTAATTACGGTATTATATTCATAGGAAAAATAATCTGTATGGCGAACTATTTTAATACCTTCCTGAAATTTTAAAAGTCAATCTTTTCAATCGAATGTGATTACTTTATTCAGTAGTAACAACAACCAGAAGGCTGAAGTTCCACATAGATACAATGTACAAGAGTGCGATCCCGATAAAAGATCGGGAGAACCTGCCACTGAAGTTCCACATTGCTTCTTAGCCCGGTACATAAAAATTCAACTTACTTTTTCCAATACATTTTCATGCTTTAATCTCCTCCGTTTCCTCCATCTTTGGAGGAGATAGAGGGGGCTGTCATTTCCAGTCCGCCACTTTTTTCTGTTCCCTCATTGACTCGAATTTTACCGAGGGATCTTTTACTTCCGGGGCATTTACAAAATGATTAAAACGCTTTTTAATTTCGGGGTTTTCAATCGCCTCTTTCCATTCGCATTTATAACAATTAACCAGCACCTGCATTTCGGCTTCCCAATGTGTGGCCATGCCCAGACTGTCATTCACTACCACGTTTCGGAGGTATTCGATGCCGCCATCCATTTTATTGAGCCAGGTAGCCGTCCTTGTTAACGTATCAGCGGTTTTTATATAAAACATTAAAAAGCGGTCAATGTATTTAATGCAGGTTTCATCATCAAGGTCGGTGGCCAATAACTGGGCGTGCTGGGGTTTGCTTCCGCCATTGCCGCATACATGCAGGTTCCAGCCTTTTTCAGTAGCGATAATGCCAAAGTCTTTGCTTTGGGCTTCGGCACATTCCCTGATACAACCGCTTACGCCACCTTTTAATTTATGGGGCGAACGTAAACCCCGGTAGCGCTCCTCGATACGAATGGCGTAACTAACGCTGTCGTGTAGCCCAAACCGGCACCAGGTACTTCCTACACAGCTTTTTACGGTGCGTAATGATTTTCCATAAGCGTGCCCGCTTTCAAAACCCGCCGCTATCAACTGGCCCCATATATCCGGCAGATCATTCAGATGGGCGCCAAACATATCAATGCGCTGGCCGCCGGTTATTTTTGTATAGAGATTATATTGTTTGGCAACCTGGCCAATCACGATCAATTTATCTGGTGTAATTTCACCACCGGGAATACGTGGCACAACGGAATAAGTTCCACCTTTTTGAATATTGGCTAAAAAACGATCGTTGCTATCCTGGGCGGTATCATTCCCTTTTTTCAAGATCATTTCGCCCCACAAACTCGCTACTATGGAAGCTATAGGAGGTTTGCACAATTCGCATCCGTCGCCATTGCCTAATTTATCAAGCACTTCATCATAAGATTTTAATTCATGCAATTTCACCAGGTCAAACATCTCCTGCCGGCTATAATTAAAATGTTCGCACAATACATTGCGTACATATTTTCCCTGCGCCTTCATGGTATATAGCATCAGGTCTTTTACCATTGGCACGCACCCACCACAACCAGTACCCGCTTTTGTACATTTCTTAACCGCATCCATTGTTTCGCAACCCTGCGCTGATACGGCATTGCAGATATCCCACTTACTTACACTTTCGCAACTGCATATCATCGCTTCATCTGGTAAGCCGTGCACGCCGGCACCGGCCGCCTCTCCTTCACCACCTCTTGAACCCAAAATCACGTCTTCAGGATTAGGAGGCAATACCACTTTATTTTTACAGGTTTGCAGCAACATATTGTATTGCTCCGCATCACCTACTAAAATACCACCTAACAATTCTTTTCCATCAGCGGAAATATTGATCCTTTTATAAATCCCTTTCATGGTATCTTCAAACACTACAGTCCTGATGTTTTCACCATGTATAAAAGGATCACCAAAACTGGCCACATCTATGCCTATCAGTTTTAATTTGGTACTCATATCGAAGCCGGTAAAAACAGCCCCCCTGCCCCCCGAAGGGGGGTTCTTGGAGTCCTCTAAGGCAGAGTTCGTTACTGTGGCATCGGATGGCCCTTTTGATCCTGATAGCCCTTCGGTGGTTACAATAATTTCTGTTTTTGATGCAGAATCCTGTAATAAAGCATTGGTGGTATTATTAATTCCTGCTGAATTTAAAGGCTTTAAGAACCCCCCTTCGGGGGGCAGGGGGGCTAAGTTTTTTGCCACCACATCGGCCATTTCATAACCGGGAGCAACCAGGCCATAGATCATACCCTGGTGCAAAGCACATTCGCCAATAGCGAAAATATAGGGGTCGGCGGTTTGTAATTTATCATTTACTACTATTCCACCGCGATGTCCCGTTTCCAGGCCGCAAAGTTTTGCCAGCTCATCCCTTGGTTTAATGCCAGCGGAAATAACCAGCATATCCACATCGATGGTTGTATCGTCAGAAAACTGCATACCGGTAATGCTTTCACCACCCAATATTTCACTTGTATTTTTGTTGGTATGAATTTTAAGGCCCAGCATTTCCAGTTTGTCCCTTAAAATACCAGAGCCGGCATCATCTATCTGTCGTGGCATCAGGCGGGGGGCAAATTCAATCACTTGTGTGGGGATACCAAGATCCAGCATGGCTTTGGCGGCTTCAAGCCCTAACAGTCCGCCACCAATTACAGCGCCTGTTTTTGCTTTTCTGGCATGATCCCTCATCATCTCAAGGTCTTCGATGGTTCTATATATAAATACACCTTGCTTATCTACACCCGGTATAGGTGGAACAAACGCAGCGGAACCTGTTGCCAGTACTAAATAATCATAAGATTCGGTAATTCCTTTATGTGAGTGAACGGTTTTGGCTGTCCGGTCAATAGATTGAACCGGGTCCCCGAGGTGAAGTGTGATATTGTTGTCAAGATACCAATCTGTTCCGGCCAGGGTGAGGTCGTCGGCGGTTTTGCCTGCAAAAAATTCACTTAAATGAACGCGGTCGTAAGCAGGACGTATTTCCTCTCCAAATACTATAAGTTCAACATCAGTAGTTCTTGATAAAAGTTTTTCACAAAACTTATAACCTACCATCCCATTTCCAATTACTACTACTTTCATGACAATTGATTTAATAGGTGACTAAAAATAGCAAGCAATTGTCGTATTATTATTTTTCACATTTAATAATTAACAAGCATTATCGTCATTTTTACACTTGTAATTTATTATTTATATCATAAAATTATGGATTTTATTTTAATAATTGATTAATTTTCTGATAATTATTTATATATTTTATATTATAATGTTATAATTATGGATAAACCACTTTCTTTCACTTCCCGGTACAGGGCATGGAGAACCGGATTAATTATCCTGACAGCAATGAAAATAATTGACCCCGCATTGGTGATATTATATGATCCCTTTGCCAGGAGTCATTGAACCATGCGGCCCCACCTAATGCTAAAAGGTTTTGGGAAAGCGTTATGGCTGTCATGCAATATCCCAACCGGAGATCAATGGCTGATTATTGAATATCTTCTGTTGCATGGCCATGTAGTTCCATTAATTAACCTGGTATAATCGTTAGCTGTTACCGCTACTTGTTTTGCAGCGTATTTAATCATTCTGACGCTACCAAAAAACGGTGTATAATGCCGCCAATATTCCTATAATAATGATGGACCCAAAGGCAAATCCCGGTGTGATCCGAAACATTGATTTATCAATTTCAATTACATGGACATCATTTTCTTTTTTAGGATTGATAAGGCTCATGGCGATCATGATCAATACGATGGATACAAATGTGATGCTCATCCTGTCCAGGAAAGGATAGTCGGGAAAACCGCCGCTTGACCAAACCGGTAAAAATTTCAATACGGTGGAAATAGGTATGGTTAATAAAGCGCCTGCCATTGCAGCGGCGGCGGTAGTTCGTTTCCAGAAAAAACCTAAAAGAAAAATAGCCAGCACACCTGGCGAAATAAAACCTACGTATTCCTGTATAAACTGGTAAGCCTGGTCGAGCGATTTTAGAGCAGGTGTTACAATCGCCGCAATCACCATGGATATAACAACGGCCCATCGCCCTACAATCACCAACTTTCTTTCCGTAGCATCTTTATTAAAATATTTTTTATAAATATCCAGTGAAAAAATAGTTGAAATACTGTTCGCCTTACCTGCCAGCGATGCTACGATTGCGGCGGTAAGCGCAGCAAAGGCAATACCCTTTAAACCGGCAGGCAATAAGTTCATCAATGTTGGATAAGCATGATCCGGTTTAAGCGTACCTGCGGCATCTGCCATCTCCTGCTGAAACATGCCCTTGTTGTGGAGTACATACATTACAATGCCCGGCAACACGGCTATAACAGGAACCAGTAACTTTAAAAACGCGGCGAATAAAATTCCTTTGCGGGCGGTTACCAAGTCAGCGCCCAATGCACGTTGTACAATATACTGGTTGCATCCCCAGTAAGCAAGGTTATTGATCAGCATGCCGCCAAATAATACCGACAAGCCAGGCAACTCTTTATAATATTTATGAGAAGAACCGAATATCATGTGAAAATGCGTGGGCGCTTCTTTGGTTAATATGGAAAGGCCTTTAAAGATATCTTTACCAAAACCATATTCTTCCGACAATAACGACAAGGCCAGGTAAGTAGTTACAAGCCCGCCGAGGATCAGCACTATAACCTGCACCACATCGGTATATCCAATCACCTTCATGCCGCCCAATGTTACCACCATTGAAAAGATAACCAACCCGACAATGCTCCATTCAAAACTGATAGTGGAGATTGATGAAATAGCGAGCGCCCCGAGATAAATAATAGAAGTGAGGTTTACAAATACATACACCAGTAACCAAAATACCGCCATGATGGTACTCACTTTATCATTGTAGCGCTTTGATAAAAATTGCGGCATGGTGAATATCTTGTTTTTAAGATATATGGGGATCATGAATATCGCAACGATGATCAAAGTCGCCGCTGCCATCCATTCGTAAGTAGAAATAGCCAGCCCCAGCGCAAAGCCTGAGCCAGACATGCCAATAAAATGCTCCGCTGAAATATTAGATGCTATTAATGAAGCGCCAATGGCCCACCAGGTAAGTGACCCTTCGGCAAGAAAAAAATCTTTTGAACTGGTAGTGGCTGATTTCTTTTTATGGTAGATATAATATCCATAGGCGGATACGGCGATAAAGTAAATAAAGAAAACAATGTAGTCCCCGGTTTGCAATTGATTCATTGGCGATTTTTAAATATTGAAAGTAAGGGCATATCGTTAACGGTAAGGCAATGATAAACAATTCTTTTGTTTGGGGGCAATTATACTGCACAACGGATAAAAACGTGAATAAGATTTTTTGTCCAGGCAGAGAAGCAATGGTCATCATTGTTGCACCGCCCTTCTATACAACCATATTTTTTTGTTGTCCAAGCAGAAGTATTTCATGGCATTCCCGAAAAAAATCGGGGTTTCGCAATACAGTTTTTTGTCCAAACTATATTTCAATTCTCAACATCGTTGCGTCGCACTCGTGTACTGAATACCTTTGGGGAACTTTAATTGCGTTATACCAGGCAATTCATCAGGCGCATTTTATGAACTGGCAGAAGGCCTCCCCGCTGGCCAGCGGGGACGGTGGCAAAACAGGGTCTTCGAATAACGGCACATTTCAAAAAACAGTTCGCCATTTGAAAATAAATGACCTCTAATTTTTACTCAGGTTGTATTGAGCGAAACATCAGCCCAGTTTATTTGGGTACTTGCCCCGATTTTTTATCGGGGCATCCCGATGTTACACTTGAATCGGGAGTACCGCATACCATTGGAAACTTTAATTGAGTTGCATGTAGAGTTTGCAAAATGCCTCACAGGTTTTAAAAACCTGTGAGGTATTATACCACATACCACCTGGGAACTTTTTATTGAAATATACAGTGTTGTCGGGTGCATCCCAAATTGTCGCTACTGTTATCAGGAACGTGGTCGGTGGGGCACAGACCAAGGCGGGCTTCCCTTGGCTGGTGGGACACCAGCCAAGGGACAAACAACGCAATTAAAGTTCCCCAATGGTATGCGGTACAAGAGGGCGATGCAACGATGCTTATTCATGGCTTCAAAGCCCGGACAAAAAGATAAATAATAATGCAATTTAAACTGCGAAAGGTATGGAGCGCCTACCCTTAATAAACTACCGGCTGATTCAGCTAATGAAAAAAAACCGGAGGCCCGGCAAAAAAAATCTTCCTGATAAAACTTATATGGTTTCCGTTTAAAACTTTAAAGTCGGGGGCAAATATTTTGTAACCAACCCTTCGTAATAGGGCTTTAGTTGATTCCAGTCCGGAGGGGTTGGGTTTTTGGAATAAAGGTCATAAGGGTTAAACAGGTCAACCCATTTAAACATTTCATGGTCATGCGCACTCATCAGGTGATCGTAGGCATGTTCCCGGTGTTGCGAGTAGAAGGAATGATACCGCAACATGTACAAACCTGGTTCAGGCAAATAATCCTTCGCCATCTGGTAAACATATTCATCGTGCCCCCAGGAAAGCTGAACATTATCCAAACCGCAGTTAGGTGAATAAACACCATACTTTGTGTTGTAACGCCCGTCATTAAAATCAGGACTATTTTTAAAAAATTCAGGATATACTATTTTATCTGAAAATGCGCAACCAACCGGAAAGGTATCCCCTACCACCGCCCATTGCGGCTCACCAAACAGGCAAAGCACTTTACCCATATCATGCAACAGGCCAACCATTACCATCCAGTCGGGGTGCCCGTCTTTGCGGATGGCTTCGGAAGTTTGTAGCAGGTGTTGAAACTGGTCAAGGCCGGTATCGGGATCAGAATCATCTACCAGTTGGTTTAAAAATTGGAATGCTGTCCAAACGGGCATTTCCTTCTTATCAAATTTTAGATAGTTCGCCTTTTTGCCCAATACGAAATCATAAGTCTGGTAAGTATGATTGAGCCTGTAGAATTCCCGTACGGTGTCTCTTTCAGGGCTTTCGTAGTTGCGGTATGCTTCGGCAGACTTATCACTTGCGATGGAAGCAGGATCAGGATAACGTTCCAACACATCTTCTTCCCACACATCCAGGCTTTTTAATGGATTGATTTCGCTTTGGTCCAAATTATTTGAAGAAGGTGCCATAATAGCAGGCGTTTTAGGTTTTTACATGAAATCGTATTGCAAAAGTGAGCATTTTATAATTGGTTTGGTATTTTATTAGTGGTTTTATTCACTAAACCATTTTAGTATAAAACATAAATTTCGTGCAGCTATCTACATTCAATTAAAATGCGAAGAAGTGTCCAGGTATGATTTCATAATGCTTTTTTTCTTTCATCTATAACCGTATCTCTAAATGATCCTTTAAAATCTTTCAGCAAGTGCCTGCTTTTTGCAAACAAAAAATCAGTCAGCTTTAAACTTTTTGGTTCAGGTTCAATATCTTCTTCAAACAACACATCAACTTTTAGCGGTTTATCAGTAGGTATTATTTTTTCCTGGTGAACCTTTCGCTCCAAAAATGCTCCGGTTAATTGTAACATAATCTTTGTCTTCTATCAGAATTACATCTTTTCACCACTCACGGAAATACGAATTGCAAGTTGTTTCCATTTATCTTTTATAGCATGGCCATCTATACCTCAAACTGAAGCCGGGCATTGCTACAATATTTTCTACCGCCCGCAAGCCCATTCAGATTATACATCATTACAAAAAATTCAACACCTCTACCCCCATCGCTTCCGTGCCTAAAATCATATCCGCTGGCGTTGTCGCATCGGCGATATCACGGGTACGGTAGCCTGCTTTTAACACCTGGTCAACAGCATAGATCACCAGGTCTGATTCCGCCTTCATGCCAAATGAAATATCCAGCAATAAAGCAGCGGAAAGAATGGATGCCAGTGGATTCGCTACACCCTTGCCGGTAATATCATGCGCCGATCCGTGGATTGGTTCATACACACCTGTGCCATCACCAATGGATGCGGAGGCCAGCATCCCCATTGAGCCTGCTATCTGCGAAGCTTCATCCGTTAAAATATCACCAAACAGGTTGGCCGTAACTACCACATCAAACCTGCATGGGTCTTTTATCAACAACATTGCCGTAGTATCTACAAACTGGTATTCTACTTCCACATCGGGATACTCCAATGCTAATTTTTGAATTTCCTCACGCCACAAACGGCTGGTTTCCAAAACATTCGCTTTGTCCACCGAGCATAATTTTTTACGCCTTGTGCGTGCCGCTTCAAATGCTTTTCGTCCAATTCTTTCTACCTCATAGCGGCTGTATTCAGCTACATCATAGGCAGTATCACCATTGTTCTTACGTCCCTTTTCCCCAAAATAAATATCGCCTGTCAGTTCCCTGAAAAATAATATATCAGCGCCTTTCAGAATTTCAGGTTTGATGCTGGATGCACTTAGCAATTCATCAAATAACTTTATCGGACGAAGGTTGGCGTACAATCCCAATTCCTTTCTCATCCTCAGCAAACCTTGCTCAGGACGTACTTTGGCGGAAGGATCATTATCGTATTTGGGATGCCCGACAGCGCCAAAAAGAACCGCATCGGATTTTCTCATTTTCTCCAATGATTCTTCCGGTAATGGATTGCCAGTGGCTTCTATGGCAACGTGGCCAATCAGGGCTTCATCATAAGTAAACTCATGGCCAAACCTGGCCGCTATTTTATCCAGTACTTTTTTACCCACTGCTGTTACTTCCTGCCCAATTCCATCTCCGGGAACGATGAGTATATTTTTTTTTGCCATTGCTTTTTCGTGTTTTTTATTATAAGTTTTAATGTGAACTACTGATTCAAAATGAGCCCCAGGCAACACAATCAAAGATCCCCAATGGTATATCGTACAAGAGTGATTATTATTTCTTTTTCCCAAAAAGAAATAATAACAAAATCATATTTGCAACAATGATCCTATGGAAATCAAATGTTCGGACAACAAAAAAAATCTGAATTACTTTCCATCAATTTAGTTAATATGGCTTCGCCGTATTTTTTTTAATGCCACGAATGAACGAATGAAAACGAATTTTAGATTTATTTTATTAGTGATAATTCGTGCATTTGTGGCTAAAAAAACTAAATTATATTCAGCATTTTCTCCGTTGCTTTTATGGCGGCTACTGTTTGATCGCTATCTAAACCACGGGTTTTAAATTCTTTTCCGTTGTGCAGCCAGGTGATAATGGTTTCGCAAAGAGCATCAGATTTACCACCGGGCGGAATGCGGACCGTATAATCTGCCAATGACGGCAACACGCTTTTTCGTTGTTTGTAAATTTTGTTGAGCGCATTTACAAACGCATCGTACTGTCCATCGCCCTGCGCATGCTCTTCAAATAACTGCCCATTGATGCAAATATGCAATGTAACGGAGGGCCTTAAATCTTTTGAATGGGTCAATACATAATTTTTTATCTGCACTTTTTGCTCAATGCTGTTGCTATCTAATATGTCGGAAATAATATATGGCAGGTCCGCCTGGGTAACCATTTCTTTCCGGTCGCCCAATTCAATCACACGCTGTGTAACTTTCTTTAAATCTTCATCGGATAACTGAATGCCCAACTGTTGCAGGTTGTTATCTATATTGGCTTTA
>JANOTW010000382.1:0-4609 GCA_031416575.1 Ferruginibacter sp. | reverse complement strand
CAAAGCACATACCGATCCTACGGATCGAAAAAACATATCCATTAATCGTTTGCTACCCACATATTGTTCCTACGGAACAAAAACAATTTCGCTTAACTAAATGACATTCCCCTTTTGGTACATCCCGACCTGTGCCGACCTTTCGGCATTTTTCGGGAAAGCCTGTCCCGATTCTTCGGGAGGGACGGGGGCAAAACAGGGTCTTCGAATAACGGCACATTTCAAAAAACAGTTCGCCATTTGAAAATAAATGACCACTAATTTTTACTCAGGTTATAATGAGCGAAACATCAGCCCAGGTTTATTTGGGTACTCGTGTACCGAATACCATTGGGGGACTTTAATTGCGTTTTACTGAGCAATTCATCAGACGCAATTTATGAACTGGTAGAAGACCTCCCCTTTTGGAACATCCCGATTTTCCGGGAGGGGCAATGTCATTTAGTTAAGCGAAATTGTTTTTTGTTCCATAGGAACAATATGTGGGTAGCAAACGATTAATGGATATGTTTTTTCGATCCGTAGGATCGGTATGTGCTTTGATTGAGTTTCATCCAATTTTGGTATAAACCTTATAATCCATTTCACATTTCGTTCCTATGGAACGAACAAATTACAATGGTATTTTCTTCTACCCATATATCGTCCCTAACGGGACGAACCAATAAACCTTATCTAAATGTCATTGCCCTTCCCGAAAAATCGGGATGTTCCAAAAGTGTAGGTCTTCTGCCAGTTCATTAACTGCGCCTGATGAACCGCTCCTTATAACACAATTAAAGTTCCCCAATGGTATTCAGTACAAGAGGGCGATGCAACGGTGATGCCATGAAATACTTCAGCCCGGACAAAAAGAATGCTTGTATCTACGGTCGTCCCGATACGCTTACGATATCGGGTTTATCAATGCAACAATGTTTATTCAGGGAGTTGATGCCCAGGCAAAAAATAAATAAGCATTCACTTTAAACTACGACAGGTAAAGAGCCCTGAAATTTAGGGAGGAAGGATTTATGGGGGAATGTTAATATGGAAGTTTTAAACCGGGATAACGGGTGGGGCTATCCTATACGCAAACAATGCCATTTCTAATAGCATACATTACCAGGCCAACCCTTGTTTTTGTATTTAATTTTTGAAACAGGTCATCCCTGTACCCATCAATGGTGCGGGGGCTGAGAAACATTTTCTCGGCGATTTCCTTGTAAGTTAATTCGGAGCATACGTGTTTCAGAAAAATTATATCCCGGTCGGTCAGGTTCACCATGTTTTTTACATGATCGTCTTCATCCAGTGAATTGATGGTATGAATTAGTTTTCCTGTTACCATTTCCGAATAATAAAATCCTTTTGATATCAAAGCGTGCAAGGCTGATTCCAACTCCCTGGGTTCACAATCTTTCAATATGTATCCTTTGGCGCCGGCCTTGAACATTCTTATGATGGCACTTTCATTATCATACATGGATAAAGCAAGCACCTTTATTTCAGGGTGATTATTTTTTAGCCAGATGCATGTTTCGTAACCATCCATTTCAGGCATGTTAATATCCATCAATACAATGTCGGGGAATGGCTTTGTTTTTAACAGGTCTATAAATTCCCTGCCATTATTCGCTTCATAAAATACAGAGTAATTACTAAAGCTATTAATGAGGCCGGCAAGGCCATTACGAAGCAGCTTATGATCATCAACCAATACTATTTTTATTTTGTTAGGGGCCATAACCGTAATTGATAAAAGATGAATGATACAAGATAATAGTTGAAGGTGGGCGCTTTTATCCCGGCAGCTATAAGCATGTATCCTGAATGTTATGAAATATACAAATTATTTTTTCCCGGTTCAACTATTCTTATCATCAAAACCGATGATTCTTAAAAGAATGAATAACCGGATAATGAAAGTGGCCGGATAACCAGTTGGTTTTTATCAGGGTTAAGATAATAAATATAACAAAGTAAAAGAGGATGCGGATAAATGCCGGTTATAGCGTTGTTACGTTATATAATATTTGGTGCGGCGGGCAATATTTCATAATACTACCAACCCGTGTTTTATAGCGTACAATGCCATACCAACCCGGCTTTTTACATTTAATTTTTCAAATAAGGCGTTCCTGTAACCATCAATGGTTTTGGGGCTAAGAAACATTTGTGCGGCAATTTCGTTATAGGTGAGTTCGCTGCAGGCCAGTTTTAAAAAATTTTTTTCACGGTCGTTCATGGATCGGATGGCCACCGTTTTTGTGGTATCCATATTGTTTTCGTTTTGCAGGGCGTGAACCAATTTGCCGGTGATGAAATCGGTATAATAAAATCCCTTCTTCATGATCGTATTAAGCGCTTCACCCAGTTCTTTGGGTTCTACATCCTTGCTTAAATACCCTTTTACACCCAGCTTAAGCATACGCACGATGCTTTCTTCCTTTTCGATCATGCTTATCACCAGGATTTTTATAAGGGGGAAATTTTCATTGAGCCATTGTACGGAAGCGAAGCCATCCATATAGGGCATATTGATATCCATTATTATGATATCGGGCTCATTGTTTTTTGATAATTTTCTCTGAAGGTCGGCGCCATTATCGGCTTCAAAAAGGATTTCGCAATCGCTGCACACCATTTCAATCAAATTGAGCAGCCCTTTGCGAAAAAGCGTATGGTCATCCACTAATACTAAGCGCATTATTTGTTTACCTGGCATAACGGTTTTGTTTATAAAGGCAGCTTTATCGTTATCTGTGTACCGGTTCCAGGTAAGCTTTGTATATGTAATTGTGCGTTAATAAGGAGTGCCCGGCTTGTAAGATTTCTAAGTCCTGCACCCGGGGCATTCATTTTTTCGTCCGCATTAAAGCCAATTCCATCATCATTGAATGCTAATGTAAATAAATTTTCGTTAGCAATAAGTAGAATTTTTATTTGTTTTGCCCGGCTGTGTTTTACCATATTGTTAAGCACTTCCTGTGCCATGCGATAAATGATAACCGCTTTATCGTTATTTATTTCAGGCATGGCGCCCTGTAATTCGTAGCTGGCGGTAAACTGCTCTATTTTGTTCAGGCGGTCCACTTCGGTTTGTAAGGCTTTAGCAAGGCCGGTTTGTGCAATGCGGTCGCTGCCCAGGCTTACGGAAAGGGATTTAATATCGGTGATTAACTGCCGGGTGAGGTCCAGGGTGTTCTCTATTTTTTCCGCCGCTTTTTCCGCATTGGATAATTGCAGGGTATTCAAATTTATTTTGATGAGGCTGGCAACCTGGCCAAGGTTATCATGCAATTCGCGGCTGATGTGCTGGAGTGTTTGTTCCTGAATTTCTATTTGGGATTGGAGGAGGGTTTGGGCGAATTGTTTTTTCAGTTCAATTTGTTGTTTTTTTCTTTTGTAGTAAAATATAACAAGCACAAAACCTATAAAGCATATCAATAGTAAAATGATAAACGCTACAATCAATATTGTATTTTGCAAGTCTATATTTGTCGTTTGCATATAATGCCAATTCCTATTAGTAAATATAGTATAACATTTACCGTGTAATTAATAACGGATAATCTTTTTGCCAGCGCATCATCAATAATGAAAAGTTGGTTCACATTACTTAAAAACGGAAAATTTACCAGGTAACAAAACAGTATGCCCAGGCTTATCCAAAACATGGGAAAAAATAATGGGTTCAAATCTTCTGCCTTAACTATATCATTAAATAAGAAAAAAATACTTGTTACTAATAATAGTAAACATCCTGCCGTATAAGTATTTGAATGAAAGGAGGTAAAAGGTTGAAAAAAAGCGATATTGATTGCAGCGAAAAGTATAAAAAATATAAAAAAAACGGTAGCGATAATCTTGAATTTTATCGAGGAAAAACTTCTTTTGTACAATAATAAAAAAAAGGAAACTTCAAAGATCATCTCACCATTATAAACTTCATAATTGCCCATTTTCTTGTAAGCCAAATAATGCGCAATGGATTCAAATACCAGGTTGGTGCTCAGGAAAAATAATAAATAGTAAAATAAATAACCAGCTAATTTTTTTTTAAAAAAAACCAACAATATTATTATTGACGATATGAGATATAAAATGAACAAAAGAGTTACAGATAATTAACGCTTTAAATATAAAATTGACACCAGTTAAAAAAAGCAGCTTCCCATTTCAGGCTACGTTATCCTATTGACTGCCGCCGGGTGGTTGAATCACAGGGCAGCAAGGGCCATCAGCAGTTCCCTGGTTACTAAATTCCCTAAACGCCGGTGTAATAACAAAATCCCCCACCTGGTCTTTTAAATCTATTCCATTTCTGTCAATGAATACCGCCACCGTTAAATGGTTTGAAACGTCCGTTTTACCATCGGTGCAATCCTTTTGGCCGGGCAGGGTAATCCCGAATTTTATGCTGACAAATGAATTTACTTTTTGAGCGTCAGTTAATAAGTCTAATAAGTTGTACATGGTGGGTACAGGGATCGTAACCGTTTCTATTTTTATAAAATCCCTGGCTATAGTTGATTTTATATCAACGAAGTTTTCAAAATCATTGATGATTCTATTCAAATCCTGCTGGTTAATTTCACCATTTTTAGGATTTGATTTTGATGCGACG
>JANOTW010000381.1:0-6921 GCA_031416575.1 Ferruginibacter sp. | reverse complement strand
AGCAAAAATATTGACACAGCCTTTGAATTACAAGACGGGGTTGGTCGATGGCTTACTCCGTTGTAGTCTTTTGGGTTTTATATTAGCGTAATTTTGGTTCATATTATTTTCTTCTTTTCCTTTTATTTAAAAAGTTAATTTCAGGATGCTTTTCCTGCATCCAGTCTTCAAACTCTTTTCTTCCAATTAAAATTGGCTTATAACTTATTCTTATATTACCCTTAATGTATGAATCAAGCAAGTCCTCTATTTCATCACAAAACTTATTAGTAGAGGTGGCTTTTTTATAGTTAAGATGATCAGAATATTTAGCTTCTCCAAGACTTCTTCTGAAAGTATGATTTAATGTACGATGAAAGTCTTTTAGTCTGCCAAATAGACTTCCTGATTCTCCTACGTAGCAAAGATTTCCATTGTCAAATATAAAGTAGACGCCGGAACCATCTCCCTTTTTGATTCGTTTTTTAATTTCTTCTGGGGAAAGTATATTGTCTTTCTGAAATAGAAAGCATTTTAAAAAAGAGAAATATTCTTCAATTTGTTGATTTGTAATTTCCATATTTATTTTTTACTTATTTTCCACAGTTGCAACCTCCTCCTCCGTTAACCCATACAACCCATAAACCTTTTCATTGATCTTATCATCAGTATAGGCAATGCGTTGTTCTAATTGCTGCGTTTGTTCCGGTAGTGTGCTGCTTTGTTTTTGTTGCTGTAGCTGCAGCATGGTTTCTACCAGTTTAACTATTTCATTTTGGATTGTTTGTTCAAAAATTGGGATCGGGAATTGAAGTATGTCCCTGATCATTATCTGAGGAAAAGTATCTTCATCTGTAATCTGAAATTTCTTTTTAAAATACCATCCAATTAAATTTGAATTGAGAATTGCAAGGATAGCTTTGTATTGAAATTTCTTATCTTTTAATTTTAAGACAAACAAAAGCGTATTACAATAAGAAGTTTCGGGGATGTAATTAGCAATTAATGTACTGCCTGTAATTTTTCGGATAAGAATTTTTTCTCCAATAAAATTTTCCGGGTTTCTCGGTGCTGCAAGCCACTCACCATATTTTATCCAGTTATTATTTTGCCAGGTTAAGTGATATCTGCCAATATTTTTTCCATCGTAAAATGGGCTCCATTCCTTACTTTCTTTTACTAAAGATGTAAAAGGTTTAGCGTCCCTTATTTTTTCTGTTTGCGCAGGTTTCCCCTTTCCAACTTCGTATGTCTTTATACCTGAATACATTTCAGCTATATCACCAACACGAATTTTAATATCCTCAATTTTATTAACCAACTCTTTTTCCAAAGAATCGATTTGAAGATTGAAATGTTTTTGAGAGAACCAATCCATTGTGTCTGCTTTGAAAGTACGAATAGGATCAGCAACAACGGTAATAGAAGACTTTTTATTAAAAACCTTTACTTCAACCAATGATTTATGAAAATTTGAAATAGCTTCTTTCTTTTCAGTAAACAATAAAATGGTGTCAACAGTAGCTCCCGAAAAAACATTTGAAGGAAGACTTACTATTTCTAATAATTTAGAATTACGAAGCAGGTGCTCTCTTATTGATTCTGTAAACCCTAAATTTAAAAGAGTATCTGGAATTATAAACCCGAGCAAACCATTAGGCTTTAAAATCCGTAAACCCTTTTCTATAAATAGCAAATAACTTTCCCCACGCCAAACAGAAGTTTTATAATAAGTTTTGAAATAATTTAATTCATTCTCGATAAAAAAAGCACCGTAAGGCGGGTTGCCAATTACTATATCAAATCCCCCGGGAACTCCATAATATTCTTCCGGTTCTTCCAGATTATTCTGGAGCTTTTTAATAAGCTCGTTTGATCTTCCTTCTGCTTCATCTGCCTGCTTCAAAATATTATCATAATGCAGTTTCATCTCATTAAAAGGAATAGCCTTTTTAACTTTAAAAATTTCTGGAAATGTTTTCTGCCAGTTAAAAGGCTTTATCTTCTTTTCCTCTCCATAATCAAGTTGTAGCTCATAAATATCAAGACTTATTAAACTATTCCCACTCTTAATATTATTTTCCAATGTAGGTAATATGCGTTCCCCAAAGCGCATTTCGGCGGAGATACTGCTGCCGGTTTCGCCTTCCATGCATTTTAGCAGCAGGCTTAGTTTGGTTACTTCTACGGCCTGTGTGTCTATATCTACGCCGTAAATATTATTCAGTAAAATTTGCTTCTTTAAAGCGGTGGTTAAATTGCCATCGGGTGTAAGCGGCAATTTGTTACGTTCTTTAATGGCATCGGTGCGTTGCTTTTCGTTATAGGTTGCACTGTTTTGCGCAATGGCTGTTTGCTCTTCAAACGCAGGTTTGTAAAATTGCAAATGCCAGTTGAGCAGGTATTGGTAAGCACCCAATAAAAAACTGCCACTACCACAGGCAGGATCAACTATTTTTAGTTTTGCTATGTCTGCCGGTTTTTTGCCAGCCGCCAGTTTACCTACGGTGTTTTCTACAATGTACTCTACAATATATTGAGGGGTGTAATAAACGCCACCTGCTTTTCTTACTTCCGGTTTTTCGTCAATGGTGGCTTTGTGCCCTGCAGATAACTTTATTTGTTTGCCTAAAAACTGTTCGTAGGCACTGCCCAAAATTTCCACGCTCAGCACACTAAACTCATACGGGCTGATAGGGTAGTACAGTTCGTTGATAATGCCTTTGATGGTTTTGTTATCAATTTCCACATTCAGGCTGATGGCATCTTTTTTAAAATCAAACAGGCCGCTGTTGTATTTACTGTCAGCTTCTTTAAAATAAGCAAACAGGTTTTGGTAAAAGCCTTCGCCCTTTAATGAATTTTTTAGCCTGCCATAATCTTCTACACCCCGATCTTCTGCTATGCGTAAGAAAATGATGCGGTCAATTGTTTGCTGTACCACAAAATTCAATTCATCTTCAGAAATATTTTCGTTGCGTAATGCTATGTTTAAAGCAAGTTGTTTGCGCCATTCATCTAACGAAATCAGAAATTCCTTGTCAACGGTAGCAGTACCTTTTTTATTTTTGTCGCCGGCAATAAATTTATCAAAGCTGCCTTTCAACACCCGTTCCTTTGAGAAGGTATCCCAGATAAAATCAAACTCTTTCAGGTAATCTTTAAAGGTGAAGTATTTTATTCTTGCTACGGAAGGCTTGTCTGTGGCGTTGGGTTTTTTATTGCAATCATAAATGGCAAACTCCTCAAAGTCGGTTAAAATACTCACAGGTAGTTTTGCACTCCAGGCATAGCGGCGTATTTGGTAAGCTGGCAATACTTCATCTTTAACTACAACGCTTGGCTTTTTTGCTTCTACAAAAAAAAGCCTTTTTCCACCGGCCAATTTAAAAGAATAATCCGGTGCTTTTGTTGCCTTTCCTATTTTCACCCGGTCTTCGTGAATAACTTCTCTGTATGCTTCTGCGTTGCCCTGGCTATTATCCATATCCCATCCGAGGGCTTTAAAAAACGGGTCAATAAAATCACGGCGGGTTTGCGTTTCGTTGTAATCGGTTTTTTTGTACGAGGTAATTTGTTCTTCAAAACGCTGAACAAGTTCTTCTATCTTTTTATAGGCTGTTTCTTTGTTTATCATCTGTGGGTATAAGTAGGCTCAAATATAATACTTAAACAAACCATATTAAATAAGTTAATAGTTAATGCTATCCTAGTTATAAAGAACCTCCCTCGATTACCTCCCCCCAATCACAAACACCCCAGGCACCGCCCTCTCCACCTTATCACTGGGCCTGATAGCCTCCTTCCCGTTGACAAGCATACAGCTACTCCCACCGCCATCCAGGTTAAGTGCTTCCACGCAACCAAGCTCCGCCATTAGCTGTGCGGCTTGTGGCAAACTGGCGCTCATGGCCACTCAGGGGTTGCGGCCTTCTATTACCATTATTATTAGCTCTTTTGTATAGCCCATGTGTGTGCGGGGGGGCTGGTCGCTGATGGCATTGCCGATAAATTTTAATTCTTCGTTGTTGGTAATTTTAGCCGGCCGTTTTGTACCACCACCAGGCCGCCGCCAACCGCTAAATGATTTTTTTTTGTTGGTGCATTTAAGTGAAGCCACAGTTAATACAGTTAAGGCATGAGAACCGAGCTTTGCGCCTGAAGGAAAAAGCAAATTTATGAAAGGCAGATATTTGGTAATTAACTGTAATTTTAATCTTCAAATTATATATGATGCCATCAACATATCCTTAAGTAACCTTCAGCAGGAGTTGTTAAAATTTTATAGCTCAGTTATTGACGATGCCGATCTATTGCATATCAAAACATGGCTCGCCAAATATTTTGCAGACAAAGCTATCCGGGAAGCCGATTCTATCTGGCAAGAAAAAAGATATACTGATGAAATAATGGATCAATGGCTAAATGAAGATAAAACTGATTATGGCAATAAAGGTAGTAATTGATACAAAAGTGAACTGTCTGCTAAATACGGTAATACTTAGTTAGTATCCCATCCAACCGGCCTCAATATACTGGTAAAAAAAAGCAAAATATTTACTTGACATCGGCAGAAGAAAAAAGGAGAAAGCATACGGTTATCTTTGCCAAAATAAATTCCTATGCTTCAAAAGTTTATTGTGATTACCCATTGCCTTTTGTTGATTGCTTTTTGTTCTTCGGGCCAAAACACCCATAACAAATTGAGTAAAACGAAATCCCGGTTACAAACGGGGCCATCAGGCACAAATAAAAATTTAAGTGAAACGAAATCCGGTAAACTATCGGATCAACAAACAACCGGTAAAAAATTGGATGGAACGAAATCCAGGTTACAACCGGAACAACAAACAACCGGTAAAAAACCTAAATTAGTTATAGGGATCGTAATTGACCAAATGCGCTGGGATTACCTGTATCGCTTTAGCGAATTATATAGTGCGAATGGATTTAAACGTATGCTGAACGAAGGGTTTAGTTGTGAAAATACGCTGATACCCTATATGCCTACCTATACCGCTCCGGGGCACACCTGTGTATATACCGGTAGCGTGCCGGCCATACATGGAATAGTGGGTAACAACTGGTTTGATAAAACCCTGCAGGCGAATGTTTACTGTACCGATGATTCAACCGTGAAAACAATAGGAAGCGCATCCAATGCAGGTAAAATGAGCCCCCGCAATATGTGGGCCACCACCATCACCGATGAATTGAGGTTGAGCAATAATTTCAAAAGCAAGGTTATAGGAATTTCTTTGAAGGACAGGGGCGCTATATTGCCGGCTGGCCATAGCGCCAATGCGGCTTACTGGTACGATAATGGAAAATGGATCACCAGCAGCTATTATATGAATGAATTGCCGGCATGGGTAAGCCAGGTGAATGCGAAAGATTTGCCGGCCGCATACATGAGCAAGGATTGGAATACCCTGTTACCCATTGATAAATATGATCAGAGTTCTGCGGATGACCAACCTTATGAATCCGCTATCCGGGGGGAGAAAACAGTAACCTTTCCCCACAAGGTATCTTTGATTGATGCTGAAAAATACGAAGCGTTTAAATTTACCCCTTATGCTTCCTCTTATACATTCAGCTTTGCAAAGGCGGCCATTGAAAACGAAAAACTGGGTGGCGGTACCGTTACTGATTTCCTGGCGGTAAGTATATCATCCCCGGATTATATAGGGCATAATTTTGGGCCTAACTCTATCGAGATCGAAGATGCTTTTTTACGTTTAGATAAGGACATCGCGGATTTTTTACAATACCTGGACGCTACTTTTGGAAAAGAAGGTTACCTCGCTTTTTTAACCGCCGATCACGGTGTGGCGCACATACCGGCGTTTTTAGCGGAGCATAAAATACCGGGCGGTACCATCAATGATAACGGTATAATCAATGAACTGAACCAGGCTATAGATGAAAAATGGGGAATAAAAAAGGCGGTGCTGTCTGTACAAAACTATCAGGTTTACTTAAACACCGGCGAAATAGAAAGGCAGCAAAAGGCGGTAAAGGATATAGCCAAAACCGTTATCAGCATCCTGAAGCAAAAACCATATATCGTAAATGCGGTGGAGGCTGATGCGCTGGCGGCGGCTTCATTACCCCAGCCGCAAAAGGAAATGTTTATTAATGGTTACAATCCCAAACGCAGCGGTGATATCGTGTTTACATTTAAGCCGGGGTATTTTGAGGGCGGCGGTAAAGGAACAACCCATGGTTTGTGGAATCCCTATGATGCGCATATCCCTTTAATATTTTTTGGATGGAACGTGAAGCCGGGCAAGACCTACAGGGAAACCTACATGACGGATATTTCGCCTACCCTGGCAGCGATGCTGCAAATACAAATGCCCAATGGTTGTGTGGGCAAAGTGATTGGTGAGGTGGTGCCGCCAGCCCCCGGCCTTATCCAGAAATAATCGGAAGTTCCAAAAGGAGGAGGTCTTCTGCCAGTTCATTTACTACGCCTGTAGAACCGCCCGGTAGAACAAAATTAAAGGTGTCCAATGGTATAATATTGCCGTTAAGGCGTTAAGGCGTTTTGATGTGTTGAACAAGAAAATAGTTATCAATAATCAAAAAAACGACTTAACGCCTTAACGGCATTCATCATTTAGTGCAAGAGTACACCCAAATAAACCGCGGCTGATGTTTCGCTATACTGCGCAAGGTTTAAAAAAGTGAGTCACGGTTTTGTTGTCCGAACGAAGAAGCAGCCATGGGCATCATCGTTGCATCGCCCTCTTGTACTGAATACCATTGGGGAACTTTAATTGCGTTATGATGAGCGATTCTTTGCCGTAGTTTATGAACTGGCAGAAGGGTTCCCATTTGGGCAATGTCATTTATACTGCGCAAGGGGTAAAACAGTGTATTTAATTTGTCTGATAATCTTAAATATCAACGTTATTTTAATTTATAACACAATTA
>JANOTW010000380.1:0-5002 GCA_031416575.1 Ferruginibacter sp. | reverse complement strand
ATGAACCATCAACCATCAACCATGAACTAAATATTACTGATCAATGGCTAAAGGAATTTCAATCTCCAAAAAATTATGCCCATGTTTATCCAGACTCACATTTATCTTACCTTTTACCATACTTATTCTTGTTTCAATATGATTTAAAAGCATCATTCTTTCTGGTTCCAAAGCATCTGATATTATTCCATCATCTACAAATTCCAACCGGATACTTTTACCTGTCTTGATTTTTATTGATATTTTTTTCGCCCGGCAATTATAGGCGTTTTTTAATTGATACTGTATGATCCTGAATAAGGTAAGCCCTGTCTTTGAATCGTAGCAATCCAATTTCCCCTCATGATGGAAAGATATTTTCTTGTCATGCTGATGGCCATATTCATTGAGCATCTCCTGAATAAATCCTAAGTAGTTGGCGTTTTCAAATGTGGTGGGAAGCATGGACTTAGACAATGCTTTTAAATCTTTTATGATTTGTAAAATATTCGCTTTACTTTTTTTAATAAAATCAGCGCTTAATTCTTTTGATTGCTCGGCAAAATCAAGGTAGAGTTTAGTAGCGGCAAGGGTTTGAGCAAAATTTTCATGTAATTCATTCGCTATAAAACTTTTCTCCTCATCCTGCCCGGTAAGCGTCAACTGAATGATTTTTTTCTCCTCGGCAATCAATGCATCACTTTGCGCTACTATTAATTTATTTTTTACCCCTAATTCCAGCAATGCGCTTACCTGGTGAGCAATAATTTCCAGTGCCTTTTTTTGTTCAGTCGTAAAATCTGCTTTTGCCTCTTTGTCCATTGCGCATACGGTTCCTATTTTATAACCTGCCGCACTTATAATGGGCGCACCTGCGTAAAATGAAATATTATATCCTTCGGTAACAAAGGGATTATCAAAAAAACGTTTATCTTTTTTCATATCATACACTATCATTACATCATCCTGTAATATTGTATGGGAGCAAAATGATATGTCCCGGGAAGTCTCTTTTATTTCCACTTGTCTTCTTGCCTTAAACCATTGCCTTTCTTTATCCAAAAACACTATCAGGCCATATTGACAATTACATACCTGGGCTACTAATTCGGCCAAATCATCAAAATCCTTATCTTCAGCAGAATCCAGTATGCCGTATGATAAAAGATTTTTTAACCTGAATTCTTCGTCCTGAGGAAGGGGGGATACCTGCATAATTAGTTATTTAAAATTCAACAAAGCCTTAGCGTGATTAATTTGTTGGAATTCCGGATATTGAACCTGCAGATACTTGTAAATTTTATTGGCCATTATTGGGATTGGATTGCTTACTTTATTGGTAGCCACTTTTGTATTAAAATGAATACAAAGTATTTAGTTAGTCATTAAGAAAGAAATGTTGTCAAAATATTTATACACTAAGTTAAGTATAATGGTTGATTTATTTTTTAAAAAAAAGTTTTGCTTTTTAAAAAAACCGGGGCGTAAAAAATAAATTATGGCTAACTGTCTGTAATAAATGAAAAAGCCGCTGAAATTTCAACGGCTCAAAAAAAGACATAATATTTTAATTAAAACTGTTCCAGTTTACTAAAAAAGAAATCACCTTCAATCGCCGCATTCGCATCACTATCACTACCATGAATAGCATTTTCGCCAATAGATGCTGCATACAATTTACGAATGGTACCTTCCTCTGCCTGCGCCGGATTGGTAGCCCCAATCAGTATTCTAAAATCTTCCACCGCATTTTCTTTTTCTAAAATAGCAGCGGTAATGGGGCCGCTACTCATAAATTTTACCAGTTCTCCATAAAAAGGCCTTTCCCTATGTACGGCATAAAATTCACCAGCCTTTTCGTATGATAAATGCATCATTTTCAAGCCAACAATTCTATAGCCTGCAGCATTGATTTTTTCCAAAATAGCTCCGGTATAACCTTTTTTGGTTGCATCGGGCTTAATCATTGTAAAGGTTCTGTTACTCATGTTTTTTAAATTTGAGGCGCAAAGATAATAAGTTTGAATGTCTGCACTGATTTTTTGATGTCTGATTTTTTTTAGTGGCGGATGTTTTATGAAAAGGGGGGCAATCAAAATACAAGGCGTATAATACCCTTTGTTCCTTTAATTAAACTCCAGGATAAGAAAATCAGACATCAAAAAATCAGAAATCAGACATTTAGAGCAGGATTTTTTGATAAAAATTAACAGTAACAAGTAACCGAAAAAGGCTTTAACATTTAAGTACATAACTAAAACTGATATTTTTATCCTACTTTTGCGCCGCTTTATGCATCAAATCAACGAAATATATCCTTTACTTAAGGAACCCAGAAAAATAGTTATTACTACCCACCAAAAACCGGATGGTGATGCAATGGGCTCTTCCCTTGGACTATTTCATTTTTTAAAGCAGTTTGGCCATCAAATCACTGTTATTTCACCCACCAACTGGGCCGATTTTTTAGACTGGATGCCAGGTGCCAAAGAAGTATTGGATTACGAAAGGCAAACGGCGGAAGCCAATTCAGCGATTGACGATGCGGACTGGATTTTCTGCCTCGACTTTAATACGCTCAACCGTACCAGGCGTATGGAAGAAAGATTGGTGAATGCCACTGGCCAGCGGATTTTAATTGACCACCATCAGGAACCCCAGGAAGATAAATTTGCTTACGGGAGCAGTGATACTACCAAAAGTTCTACCTGTGAAATGGTGTATGACCTTATCATAAATTCAGGAAATGATGATAAAATAAATGAATTTGTCGCGGAGTGTTTATATGCAGGTGTAATGACGGATACCGGATCATTTCGTTTTCCTATAACGTCTGCGGCCGTACACAGGATGGTGGCCAACCTTAAAGATAAGGGCTTGCAACATAGCCGGGTACACGAAGAATTGTTTGATAACTATCTTGAAAACCGTTTTCGTTTTATCGGTAATGTATTGCAAAACAGGATGCAAATATTTTATGAATACAATACCGCATTGATCGCTGTACCACAGCAGGATCTTGTGAAATACAATATCATAACGGGCGATACCGAAGGATTAGTAAATTACCCTTTGAGCATAAAAGGAATAAAGCTTGCCGCCATTATCATTGACAGGGGAGAAGAACGTAAATGTTCATTCAGGAGCAAGGGTGGGTTTGATGTAAATACCTTTGCCCGTAAATATTTTAACGGTGGGGGGCATTTTAATGCGTCAGGCGGACAAAGCAAAGACCCACTGGAAGAAGTGGTGGAAAAGTTTATACAAGCCATGAAGGAAAACAAGGATCAATTAAGCAACTATCAATTTTAAAATACATACAAATGAAGCATTTTTTTTATTTATTAGCGGTAACATCATTATTATTCGCAAGCTGTACAAAACCTTTTAAAAAAGTGGAAGGCGGGTTACAATACAAGATCATTTCCGACGGTAAAGGAAAGACATTGCAAAATGGCAATTTCTTTGAAATTCAATACGACCAGGTTTATAGTGGCGCTGGTAAGGATTCCGTTTTGTTGGAAGCAGGAACAGTTCCAAACCAAATTGTTCCAATGGATTCGGCAGCGATACCACCGGTATATTATAAAATATTCAACCAGTCAAGAAAAGGGGATAGCATCATTGTAAAGCAATTAACCGACAGCATTATGAAAGCCGGTAATACGCCCCCCTTTATGAAAAAGGGCGCCTACATTATTGCTCATTACAAAATTGTAAACGTATTCCTAACCAAAGAATCAGCCGACAGCGCCAACCAAATTCAAATGGTACTGTTAAAATCCAAAGATTCCGTAAAAGCCATAGCGCAGTTGAAAAAAGACGATGTGATTATTAGTGAATACTTAGCTAAAAATAATATAAAGGCGGTAAAAGCCCCGCAAGGCACTTATGTGGAAATAATTACTTCCGGTGAAGGTGATGCGGCGGATGGATCCAAAGTATTGAAAGTTTTTTATACTGGCAGAACATTGGATGGTGGAAAAGTATTTGATTCCAACAAGGATTCAGCATTTGGCCACACAGAGGTATTCCCTGTAAATATGGGCGCAGTACCGGGTACACAGGGAAGTGTTATCAAAGGTTGGACGGATGGTTTATCACTCCTGAAAAAAGGTGGTAAAGCAAAACTGTACATACCTTCATCCCTGGCTTATGGCGCACAGGGGGCGGGTGGCGAAATTAAACCAAACGCTAATTTGCTTTTTGAAGTAGAAGTGGTAGATATGGTAAGTGTAGCACAGGCCCAGGTGGAAGCAGATGTACAAAGGAAAAGGATGGAAGATGATCAGAAAAAATCAATGGAGGCAATGCAAAAAGCACAAAAAGGTTCAACAGGCAATAACTAATCTTATTCAATAAATTTAAAAGCGTTCCATAATTACGGAACGCTTTTTTTATGTTCATTTCTGAGGAAGATGCAAGTGATAAAAAGCCCGGTTCCGTATTCTTATATACAACCATATTTTTTTTTGTCCGGGCTAAGAAGCTATGTGGATCATCGTTGCATCGCCCTCTTGTACTGAATACCTATGGGGAACTTTAATTGCGTTTTAAATTAATTCGTGTAATTCGTTTCTTAAAAATTCGTGGCATAAAATCAGGCTAATCAAATAAATCAGTTTTAATCAGTGGTTCAGACAACTTGTACCGCATACCATTGGGGAACCTGATTACGTTTTAAATTAAAGAAACATACTACGGGAATGTATTCGTTTAAACAGGCATGGCTACCTGAAATCATCGTTACACTTTTTCAAATACCGCTAAAAGACCCACCGCTTCTTTTGCCTCTTTTACATCATGCACCCTTAATATGGAGGCCCCATGCAGCAGCGCAATGGTGTTTAGTACCGTAGTGCCGTTTAATGCATTGTCCACGGAAATACCCAGGGTTTTATAAACCGTACCTTTTCTGGATAGCCCGGCCAATATTGGCTTATCCAACATTTTAAATACCGCTAAATGTTTTAATAACTGAAAATTGTGGGCTATGGTTTTTCCAAAACCAAAGCCCGGGTCA